>JANORL010000631.1:0-5221 GCA_031415295.1 Polyangiaceae bacterium
TCGGTTCCTCGCGCAAGGTCCTTACGATCTGCTTGGACAAATGTCGTGGTCAACCCACTACAAATGCGAATTACATATCGCGAGTAACAAAGCGAGCCGAAAAGCGGAACCGCTTGTGGCAACAAGTGTAAGATCACGGAGCGAGACCCGTTGTTGTCATCGTCTGTTTCGAGAGGATTTTTCCATGAACAAGCTTTCTGCCCTTATCGCGACTCTGTTCGTTCCTGCCGCGCTGGTGCTCACCGGATGCGGCGCGGGGCATCCTTCCAATTGCGCGATGCACGCTTCGCAGCAAGCGATTCGTAGCGTGACGGTGGTTGGTCATGGCGAAGCGATGGGCAAACCGGACATCGCGCGGACGAGCGTTGGCGTGGAGGCATCAGCGTCGACCGTGCAAGAGGCGATGGATCAAACGACCGCCAAGATGAACGCGATCCTCGCTGCATTGAAGAAAATGGGCGTCGCGGACAAGGACATCAAAACGGCGAATTTTTCGATTTCAATTGAGCGGCCGTATCCCGAGCCGAGTCCAATGCCGAGCCCCGCAATGGAACCGGCGCCTGCGCCTCCAGTGAAGCCAGGTGGGAAGACCCCCGCTGCAACGATCGCGTCTCCGCCGGCGCCTCCAGCACCGAGCATGATCTATCGGGTGAACAATTCGGTCGAGGTCGTGGTGCGCGACGTGTCGAAGGCGAGCCGCATTCTGCAAGCCGCGGTGGAAGCTGGAGCGAACAACGTGTGGAGCGTGAGTTTCGGGATCGACGATACAAAGGCACTCGAGACCGACGCACGTACGAAAGCAATCGCGGACGCGCGGGAGCGCGCCGAAGCGTTGGCGAAGCTGGAAGGGTTGACGCTCGGGAACGTAATCAGCGTGAGCGAGGTGATTGGCCGAGGTTCCATTTCGCCGATGCCAATGTTTGCGAGTGCGGAGGCGAAATTTGGCGGGCCATCGCTTTCCCCAGGCGAGGTGGCCATGGGGATGTCGATCGAGGTCGTCTTCGCGCTTCAAAAGTAGGTTGGCTCTCGGCTCGCAGTTCTTCCCCCCGATTACGAAGGTTCGTCCGACCGTTACGAATGCTGAACATGCGTAACGGTCGTCCTCTTGCACGCCCGTTCGTCCGAGCATAACGCCGTTGCGCGCGGAGCTTGACGGGTATAAAGGTGTCGTCGTAACGTTCACGGCGAAGGCGGGCGCGGAGAATACGGTCACTCCAAGGCTCCTACCCAACCCCAACATGAGACCGTCGGACCAATCGGCATCAGGGAAAATTCATGTATAATATCGAATTGTTACGAAAAGCTCTCGCGACTGTTTCGGTGGTCGCTCTGGCCATCATTGGCGGATGCGAATCCACGACGTCTTCAAGCGGTCAGGGCGGAGCAAGTGGTTCGAGTGTGAGCAGTGGTGCTGGTGGTAGCGCGGGAATGAGCGGCGCTGGCGGCGTTGGAGGGGAGGGCGGTTCGAATGGGCCCCTTTGGCCCGAGTGCGCCAATTCCGTGTTTGCGGTGGACAAGATATTGTTCGGCGATACGGATCCGGATGGGACGGACAACTTCCTGGGCGGCTGGGCGCAATATGGGTTCAATATCGACGAACGCACGTCGACGTCGATGTCCACGGATTTGTGCATGCCGGCTGCTGGAGCGTCAAAGGCTCAGGTGTACAAAGATGGCAATGACGGTATCGACAATTCGTTCGGGAAGAACGTCGTGTCCATCCTTCTCGGCCTAACTTTTGATATGAGCAAAACCAACAACGAAGCCATCGCCAAGGGGGAACTGACGTATCTCTTGTCGCTGGCGGATTTGGGGCAGAGTGCGTGCACGCTGCCGAATGCCTTGTTCTTGGGTGGGAATCTTGGCCAGGCAGCTCTATTCGATGGTTCGGACGTTTGGCCGATCGATAAGTCGTCTTTGACGAATGCGGCTGATCCGATGTCCGCGAAATGCACCTTTCCCGATACCAAAATCGACATGGGTCTGGTGCAAGCAGGTCCACCCTCTCAGTTCAGTTTCATCTTGATCGTCGATGGTTACAAGATGGCGCTGCCCGTGCATCACATGCGGATTGCGATGCAGCTCGGCCCTGACGAAAAGAGTGCAACGGCTGGCCAAATCGGAGGCATCATCAACCGCGAAGACTTGGTCAATGAGATGGCAAAATTCGCCGGTTCGTTAGATTCGAGCTTATGCGACCCGAATAGTCCTACGCTGATTAGCATTCTGAATCAAGTTCGTCAGGCGGCGGATATCCTCCAAGATGGCACGCAGGATCCGGCAAAAGAATGCGACGGCATTTCAATTGGTCTTGGCTTTACGATGAAGGCGGCGCAGCTCGGCAAAGCCGTTTCGCCTGAACCGGCCAAGGATCCCTGCGTGCCGTGAGTCGAATCGCTCATTGCGAAAGGCGCACGAATCCAAAATCGGTTCCGGTTTTCGGCGAAAAACCTCGCCCACCCATCACGATCTTCCCATCCGGCTGAATACCAATCCCGTACGCCGAAAACGTTCCGGGGACCGAAGGCACCAAAGCCTTGCCCATATCGCCGAACGTCATGTCGAGCGTCCCATTCGGTGCGATCTTCCACGCCAGCATTTTCTCGTAGGTTCCCGCATACGTCGATCCGGCCGCGACGACCGATCCATCGGGCAATACCGCAAGCGCTGGTCCTTCCGCTTGGGGCCAGCCTTTTGCCACTGGGCCCGCTTTCATTTTCACGACACCCGCATTGCCAAATGTCGTATCGATCTGGCCATTGGCATTGAGCCGCACGACAACCCAAGAGGACGTCGTCACGTCCGGCGCGCCGAGTTGATACCCTCCAAGCACGATTTTTCCGTCGGGCAAAAGTGCCATGTTTTCGAGATCGTAGGGTTCGGTCGCAGCGGCACCTTTTGCAATCCCTGCTTGACCAAATGTCGTATCCAGCATGCCGCTCGACGAGTACCGAATGACGGCTGGTCCTTCCACGGAACCTCGCTCGCCCGCCACCACGATCTTCCCATCCGGTTGCACCGCCACGGCCATTGCTCGACAATTGCTGCCGGTGGCGAATGTCGTCTGAATATCGCCATCACCGCCGAGCGTCATGTCTTTGTTGCCGCTGGTTGTCGCACGTCGGAGGCGGAATGAGCAACTCGATCCGCTGCCCACGACGAGCGCTCGATTCGATGCATCCACGCCGAGCGCCCAAGCGTTCCCACCTATGCTCAGATCGAGGGTCCCACCCACGCCATACGACGTGTCGACGTTCCCGGAAGCATCGTAGCGCGTCAATTTTTGATCCACCAGGGCCAACAAATGGCCATTCGACGTGCGCGCCAAACCATTTACGTAAAAATCGTTCTGCAGCCTGACCCAACCCATATCACCAAAGGTCGTATCGATTGCTCCATCGGGAAGCGTCCGCATCATCCACGCTTCCATGAGCGATTTTTTCATCACGACGCCGGCCGCGACGATTTTCCCATCCGGCTCGACGAGCATTTCCAGGGCCGCACCTTTGGTCGCACGGGAATTGAATGTCGCAAATCCATTCGTTCCAAATGCGGAATCGACGCTCCCGCTCGAAGTGAAGCGCGCAACGATAACATCGCCCTTGTCATTGGCGATGTCGAATGTATAACCCGCAACGGTGATTTCTCCATTGGGTCCGATCACGGGGCCAGCCGTACTCGCGTCCATCGTATCGACGATGCCTGCCACGCCAAACGCAGGATCGGGCGTCCCATCGGTCAAAAAACGCAAGACCCGGCCCAGCTTCAGGTTATTGCGCAAACCTCGAACCACGATGCGATCCATTGCATCGAATCCGATGCTGTAGAATTGAGAATTCGCCATCCCAGCAATCTGCGTCATGCCATCTCCACCCCCGAAGGTCATGTCGATGGCGCCGTTTGCGTCGAGCGCCAACAAGACGGAGTCATCGTAGACGTTTCCGGCAACTCTGGCTGATCCTCCCACGAGCAGTGATCCGTCCTTGCGGACGGCCAACGTCGACGAGCCATCTCTATCCGGACCAAGCGCGGCATTTGCTTCGCCAGCGACGCCATAGGTCATGTCCACCGCACCGTCTGCCAAGAGGCGCGTGATCCGCGCATCGGTGGTCGAGCCGGAGCCAACGGTGAATCCTACATAAATCTTGCCATCTGGCCGTACCGCTATCGGATAGGAGGTCGCAGGAATCGTCGCTTGCACGCCGCCCACGCCGAACGACGAATCGAGGGTCCCGTCGGGCAACAAGCGCATCAGAATGGTCTTGTCTGCCGCGTCCTTTGCACGAATGACGACTTTGCCGTCCGGGGAAAAAACTACGAATTGGCTTGACGCCACGAGTCCGTCGATTGTCGCAATACCGTCTTTGCCAAAACTCGGATCGGGCGTGCCATCTGGCATGTATCGCGCCATGAAGAGCAGCGACGTCGTCACCGCGTCGTGGTAATGCCCTACTACGAGGATTTTCTGGTCCGATTGCACTTTTATCGCATTCGGTGCTGCCGCGAGACCAACGTTGATGGCAATTTTGCCGCCCGTGCCGAAGGTCGGATCGACCGCGCCATCGACGCCCATACGCACGAGCACGACGTCCGCAATGATCGGAAAACTGCTGCTGGGCACAGATTGCGTCGTGATGGCCACGATGACCTTGCCATCCGCTTGACGATCGATGGCTCGCGTGTCGTCCCAATTGCTTGCGGGAAATCCGAGGGTAGCAACGCCGCAGTTGCCGAACGTTGGATCCACGAGCAACGGGAGCGGTTCGCACACGTTGCCTCCCCCGCCACCTCCTCCAGCGCCACCGCTGCCGGCATTGCCTCCGCCTGCACCACCGCCGCCGCCGGCGCTGCTCGACGAAGACGCCCCCGCCGCGCCGGCCGTGCCACCGGAGCCGGCCTCGCCTCCGCCGCCGGATGATGATGATGACGAGTTCGTTGTGCCCGTCGGAGTCCCTTCACCGCAATGGAGCGACAGGAGGGAGCACAATACGATTGGGGCCCAATATGCAAAAGAGCGTCGAAGTGAGGTCATGCTTGCACGATATCAGCAAGCGGTCGGAAAGGCGACATCCATGATGCACACCTCGTCGCTCAGCGTCGTGGCATGAAGGCCCGTCGACTTTGGAGGGGGTATCCTCGAGCAACTTGCTCATGTTGCTGCTCGGCTTCGGCGGCTCAGACGGTGGGTTTGTCGGAGGAAGTTGACGGCAAAGTCATCCGT
>JANORL010000632.1:0-25388 GCA_031415295.1 Polyangiaceae bacterium
GTGACGTTTGGCGTTGTATTGCCTTCTTGCCACGAAACGCCGTCGACGAGCACAAGGCCCGCCAATTCAGAATACCCAGCCAAACCATCGAAATCCCACGCCGCGTATTCTTCCGCAATGCTGGCGCCGAGCGAATGCCCGACGAGAAACACGCGTGATTTACGTTCTGCCTCGGGAATCAATTCGATCACTTTGCGCAAGTCGCCCACCGTCGTCGCCAAGCCCCATTCCGATGCGAATTCGAGCTGCGATTGTCCGAGGAAACCGGCAAAGGTCTTTCCTTCCGCCGGCTCGGATTCAAAATAATAACGCATCGCGATTTCAGGGTCTTTTTTGATTTCGGCCACGTCGAGCCCGTGGTGATCCTCGAGCAAGTTACTACGACGATCGATGGCCCAAGCTTCGTACGCGTCAGTCGCCGTGGATCGACGCACAATGGCGCGGGCCATGGGGTCATAACTTCCCGCGCCGCCCAAAAATCCGGGCATCAATACGGCAACCGCACGAGCCGCGCGCGGAGGATCCGAATCGACTCGATAACGGACGACGCGAACGTTGTTGTATTCGGCGGGCGTAGATTTACCGGTGAGTGAATTCGGTGGTGGTGTGACTCCCGGAACGATGAATACCTCGCGACGAATACGCACCGCGCCCTCGTCGACAACGGCGGATGCGGGAGGTGGTGCGTAAGGTGTTTTGGTGATTGGCGATTCGGCGGGCTCCGAACAACCAGCAGAAATCAGGGCAACGAGGGCAAAAGCGGGGGCAGACGGAGAAGCAGGAGGTAAGCGCATGATCGAATCTTAGGGCGAAACGATGAGAATGAGTAGCCCAATGATTCTGATGATTGCGCCAAGACGCTCAGCTTGCAGCGGGTGCATCCGCTACGAACTTGAATCGCCGCATGTAATTGACGAACGAATCCGACAATCCGCGTTCGCGCAATTCGTCCGGCGTCATGGGTGGCTTACGCGGCACAAACGAGCCGTCCGTGATGCGTTGGGGCCAATTCGGATTCGCAATTGCCGAACGTCCGAGCGCCACGCCGTCTGCTCCTTTGGCCAATAAACCATCCGCTTGTTCCCGTGTCCAAATGCTTCCTGCAACGACGATGGGTACGTCGACCGGACATGCCGCACGAAAGAGCGGAAGGGCATGTTCTTCGGGACGCTTTTTCGTATTCGCAAAAGAATCCCACATCGAAATATGCAAAAAATCGATGCCGTCGTCACAAAGCCATTTCGCGAGTTGTAAATTTTCGTCGAGGTCCACGCCTTTGGTTTGTCCGAAATCTTCGGGCGAAATGCGTATACCCACGACAAACGACGCGGGAACAGCCGCTCGAGCACGCCGCACGGTTTCGCGCATGAAACGCGCGCGATTCTCAAGTGATCCGCCCCATTCATCCGTGCGCCGATTGCCCGTGGCACTCAAGAATTGCCCCAGCAAATACCCGTGCGCGCCGTGTAATTCAACCCCTTCGAATCCCGCCTTGTGCGCGCGAACCGTCGCCTCACGAAATGCCGTCAGAATTCGCTCGATATCGTCGGCCGTCGCTTCACGCGCCGTCGGAGGTTCCCCTTCGCTGCTCGCACTGAGCGGCATCGTGCCAATGAGTTTCCCATCCGCGCGCGCTCCGCCGTGGAAAATCTGCACCAAATTCGTCGCCCCAGCCTCACGCAGCGTCGTCGCCAATCGCGTGAGTCCCGGCAAATGTTTATCGTCAAATATGCCGAGTTCACCTTTCCAACCCTGACCGTCCGCCGTTACATGGCTCGCGCACGTTGAAATGACACCAAATCCTCCTTCAGCACGGACGCGTAACCAATGGAGTTCGTCTTCGGACAACGTGCCATCTTCGTGGCTTTGCATATTGGTCATGGGGGCGAGAAAAATACGGTTTTTCGCCTTGACGCCATTACGAAAGAAAAAGGGCTCGAGCAGATCTTTTTTCAACATGGTGCGCGAGCCTAGCAAAGTTTCCGGCGGTTGTCATCCGTCGAGCGATGCCAGTTTTTCCGCGCGTTCGAGAAGCCGAGCGATTCGTTCTTCGTCGTCCGCTGCATCGAGCGCTTCGCGAAGGGCAGAGCGCGCCAAAGGGGCGACAGTATGGTCGAGTGCAACACGCAAACGTTTTTCGATAGCAACGTCCCCTGTTGTAACGAGGGCTGTGAAAGCTGCGGTGCGTTCGATCAAAGATGCATCTGAATTTTCGGCAATACGCAACAAATCGTCCGGAAGAACGGCGGGTGATCGCGGATCGAAATGGGCGCCATTGCCTATGGCCAAAAGCGATCGCGCCCAGGCCACGTACGTTTTTCCTGCGCGTAACAAAACTTGCTGTACTGGCGGTGTTTTTTTGCTTTTCGCCATTTCGATACACAAGCGAATCAACAAGATCAAAGCATCCCGTTCGGCCCAACGTTCCTTGAAAAGACTCGTACTGAAATCCACGGCGTTGCCATTATCGAGCGTCAAATTGATTCCCGGATGGCGGAAGAAAACACCATCCGCGGTTTCGACGTCATCGATGTCGCGAAAACGAATGAATCGAGTACCCAGGATCCATACGAGCAACAGGCCATCGTGACCGACGAGGAGTTTCCGTGGGACGAGCATGATGACAACCGTTGCCAGGGCAATCGCTGCCGCCAAAATAACGCCGACGGGGCCGTCTTTGATGAGTGGGGGCGTGATGACGGTGATCAAAAAGGCAGCGATGACGGCGCCCCAAGGCAAAAGCGGCGCAGGCAGCGAAAACACCGGATGTTCGTCCGGGGAGCGCCCAAGTTCTTCGAGCAGGGTCGCTCTTTTTTGTGCGACAAGGGCGCTCGGTGTCGTGTCGCGCGCACCGGTTTTTTTCGTTTTTTTGCGTAACCGCATCAATTTGCCCGGTTCGTTTGCCCAGTGCATTTACCCAGACGGCAAGACATGTTCCAATGATTCTACGTGCGCGACAATATCTCTAACGATTCGTCGACGGACAAAATGTCCATGCGACAAGACCAATGTTTTTGCGGCACGACAAGGGCGAGCGATTGAATGAGCACTGGGTCCTTGGGCACGTCCACGCCACCGGAGGCAAGCAAAGCGAGCGCTTGGAGACCAATGCCAGGAATTTTGCAAATCATTGCATCGTCCACGATTCTTTGTATTTGTGCATCGGAGATCGATCCTCCCTGCGATACCAGCAGAGACGCACATAAAATGGTTCCGACGCGTTCGGTCAGTGGTTGCCACGTGTGATACGCACGTTCGGATAATTCGCGAGCTAGTGTGCGCTGCTTCGACCGCATGGCGACAGCAGCTTCACAAAGACAAACCAATGCTTCGACGTCCGCCGCGCCAAGCCACGACGCAGCTTCGACGAGTTCCGTGTCGACCAGACCGTCGTCGAGTGTTCCTGTGCGATATGCAATCGCGCGTAACAACCATTCTGCGCGTCCTTCTCCAATGGCATGACGACAATGGCGCCCCAATATGAGCGCTTCATTGGCAGCACGTTTGGCGTCGTCGAATCGGAACGCTTCGAGCAGCGACGAACCCTCGAAAAGGCGGGTCCACAGTTTCGCGACTGGCCATTCTTCGCCATGGAACGCCGTTGCATGGCATTCGGCCGCTTCGTCGAAACGCCCCTGACGATATCGCAATCGACCCAGCCAATTGGCAACCCGTGCGCGGTCGGCACGATCGTACGAATTTTCCGCCCACGCCACGACTTCATTCATCATGGCTTCTTCGATTTCGAGCGCTGCACGACGCGCAGCCATGACGCGAACGCCTTGTCTTCGTCGTTCGAGACCCGGATCGTCGAAAATCGGAACGGCATTGGCCTCCGAAAGCGCCCGCTCGGAAGACGAAGTCGCCGCCAACCCCGCATGCACGAGACGCCTCAAATGTTCGAGGCGGTCGCCTTTCATGCTGGGTCGGCTGAGTTCATACAACAAACGGTCGAGAGCGATTTCAGTATTTTCGGCGAGGGCGATTTCGACCCATGTGGCAAAAAGGTTGTACCGATCTTCTTCGCGTACTTCACGCGCAGTTCGTAATGCGCGAAGGCCTTCGCTGAGCAGTAATGTCGCACGGGCGACGTGACCTTGCACGGCATAATGCCGCGCGGCGACATTCACCTCGCGCACGATTTCGGACACGTCGCGCCGTTCCAGGTGTTCGACGCTGCGCAGAAGATGCAAAAGCCGCCCAGGAGCGCCTTGCCGCATTTCGGCGGCTAAGTCACGATGCGCTCGCCGTTGTACGTCCGGAGCCCACAATTCATTGATGTCGGGCCAAATGATCGGTTCGTACTGATCGTCGAGTAATTCTCGCAAAACACCGCGGCGAACGAGCGATTGCACATCGGCACGAAGGTCGCATAAATCGGCATCCATCGCCCGCGAGATGAGTTCGAGATTCGCGTGCGGCGTCGCCAGAGCAATCCAGCCGACCGTATTCCAGTCGTTATTCGATAACCGTGATGCTTCGAGTCCCTCGTCCCCCGTAGGGGCAACGACGAGACTCGCATGGAGCTCTTCGAGCGTATCGCGAAGAATAGCAATTCGTTCGCCATCCCAGCGGCCAATGCCCGCACGAACCCACGCTTCCAGTTCTCGATCCACCTGTGCAGGATCGCCCGCCGTACGCGCATAAAGCAAACGCGCAGCATCCTCAGGCAAATGCAAAAGACGATTGGGGCCGGAAAATAAATCACGCAAACGAATTTCATCGAGCGTTTGTCCGGGAAAATTAGACAATTGACGCGAAAACGAAGGCACGCTGGTACGCCGATGCGACGGGAGCACTCGGTCGCGTAATCGATATGCGACCTCAGCCGCTGATTTAGGCCTGTCCACAGCATGCGTCGCGAGGAGCTGATCGAGAATCGCCGCCGCCTCGGGCGGGACATCGGGCGCTAACTCGCGCAAGCTTGGCACGGGTACCGTACTGCGTTCAATGATGAAGGCAAACATGTCGTGATCCTTGCGTTGATGCGGAATGCGCCCCGTCAAGGCGTAATGGACCATGACTCCGAGCGCATACAGATCCGTGCGGGCCGTGGCGCGCTGTTCCCCAAATTGTTCGGGCGCGAGATACAAAAAAGTACCCACGATCTTACCGGTATCCGTCAGTTTGTCCACCGATGGCCCCTGGGATGCGGAAAGACCAAAGTCCAAAACCACAGGTCGTTTGTCCGGGCGCACAATTACATTGTCGGTCTTGAGGTCGCGATGGACGATACCCGCGGCATGAATCCGGCCCAATGTATCAAGCAAATACCCGAGAATAGGTTCGAGATCGGAAAACGAACAAGGCAAAGACAAACCCGGAAATGCAATACCGGGAACGAGTTCCGTAACCAAAAAAAGTTGATTTCCGTCGGTGCCTTCATCAAAAAGCCGTACGACCCCAGGCAAACGAAGCAAACGCAACATGGCGATTTCGCGTCGCCAACGAGCGATATTCGTGTCCGATAAGTTACTCAGAATCTTGACCGCTACCCGCTCGTTCGTCAGTCGATCGTTGGCCTCCCAAACTTCCCCTTGTCCGCCCACGCCAATGGGAGCACGCAATAGGTATCGATTGGCAATCAACTTACCAACCTGCTCGTTGATGCGTGTTGGACGCGGGACATCGTCAATACGAGCAACCTCGCGCAAGAACGAATCTGCTGAATCGTCACTATCGTCGTCGCTATCGTCGTCGCTATCGTCGTTCAAGGTAATTGGTTCCCGCGCAGAAACGCCCAGTCGTTATTCAGCGTAGAGCGTGTTCATCGAGCAAATGTTCCCGTTTGTGATCGCTGAAATGCAGAACTTTGAGATTCTGATCAAAGCAAATATAGGGGCATGATTTATCACGCCCTCTGGAAACGCTCTCGGAGGGCGCGAGAAATCGCGCCCCTACACTTCGGTAATCAATCTTTCGTCCAATGCCAAACATCTGGGAGATTTTGAACCGTACCCTTTTACTCGCTTAGAAGCCCCTCACGTCGCGCCATTTCTTTGAGTCGTTCTTTGATGAGCTGAAATCGTTTGCGAAGTCGTGCTGCTTCTTTTTTGCGCGCTTCTAGCGTCAGTGGGGCTTCGTCGTCCCCACGAAGCACATCGGCAAGCGCATCCCACGTCAAATCGCGGTCGACACGCAACATCAACAATTCTTGATCTTCTTGTGGCAACGACGCGCGTAGTGCCACCAAACGCGAACGCGTTTCTGTTCGGAGAAAAACCGCGGTTCGAGTTCGAACTTCATGCACCAAGAGCGACATCGCCGAACTTTCGAGCGCATGAAGGCGTTTCTTTTTGCGGTTCGAATCGCGTCGATATCGGTACGAAAGCCTTCGCGCAATAGCATACGCAAACGTGCGAAACGTCGAATTGCCCGCAAATGTCGGTAACGCTTGCCAAAATGCTTCCGCGAACAAGGCAAACACCTCGTCCGCATCGGTTTCACTCCGATGCACTGCGACCAGAAACGAATATATTTCGGAACCGTAAGCCTCGATCACGAGCGTTGCCGCACCGTCGCGATCCCCTCCGGACAAACGCGCCCGTAGTGTCCGCTCCAGCTCGTCCCGTCTGCGCTCGATTTCGTCACGACTTTCGGCCATGCTGCACCGTTCGCGAATGAACGCCGTGTCGTTGGCGTCCCCGTGCAAAGTACACGATGCGTTTCCCTTTGCCAAACGCGTCGCGCGACTTTTCCTCAGTTGATCGCAAGCGTGAATTGGACCCGTACGTGCGCTCGCCTTTTGGCTACCCCCGCGCCATCATCGTACTCAAGGTTCCGGTCCGTGAACATCCGGCTCTTGGGTGTCAAAAATTTGACGGCGTCCGTCTCTTGCGCAACGTAGACCACTCATGACCATGCGAAATCGAGGCGGATGATGGACTCGATTGGTCGCTCGTAAACCGAGGGCGTGGTAATTGAATCCGCCGCCACGTAAAACGCGTTCGCATTCGGTGGGAATGGGGTTCGACCCAGTAAAACCCTGCTGATTACGTTTCCGCAGATCTTCATAGGCTTCTTCGGCCACGGCGCAACTGACTGATTGACCATGAGCGGCTTCGAGTCGGCGATAAGCGTAAGGATCGTAAACGTCTTCGAGCCATTCCCAGACGTTGCCGGCGAGGTCGTGATGGCCATAGGGGCCGTCTCCTGCGGGGTGTGTTCCGACATCGGCGGTAATGGATTGTCCGAATACGGCACGCGTGGGGCCCGGTGGAGTATTGCCCCAAGGGTAGAGTCGCCCTTCTGTTCCGCGGACGGCTTTTTCGAATTCGGCTTCCGTGGGCAATCGTTTGCCAGCAAATGCGCAATAGGCGCGTGCGCTGAACCAGGATACGCTACTCACGGGTTGTCGTGGTCCGCGAAAACGTTTGTCCGGGCCTAATCCATTACGTTCGGCATTGGAAGGTTCGGGGGGCGGACACTCGTTGGCCGTAACGCACTTGGACCATTCTTCATTGGTTACTTCATTTTCATCGAGGTAAAATGCGGGAAGCGTAATGGTATGTGCGGGCCACTCGTCAGGTTCCCCGCCGCTGTTGGCTCCCATGACGAACGGGCCGGCGGGAACGAGGATCATTGCGTCGATGCGGGTCGGCAAGCGTTCGTCCGTGACTAGATTTGGGTTTGGCGGGGCCGAGGAAGATGTGGCGACGGTTAGTAAATTGGCTGAAATTTTCGATTGCTTTTGCGGATGCACTCGTGGGGGAGCTGTCGTACCGCCTGCACAAGAAGCGGCCGCCAAACTTACGAGAAAAACCACATTGGGGAGGCCGGACGCAATCATTTTTCCGAAGTGTAGGTTTTGTTCAACGCTTCCGATAAGGCCTTGTGCGAAAGCGTCGCGTTGAGCTTTCCAGTGGTGTGGTCCTTATGCAATGTATTGCGTTTGATCGCAAATAAAGTGATGTCGTCGTATTGAGCGGCCGGCCCGATGTGACTTTTCACGGCCGCATCAATGTTTCCGAGCAGTGCGGTGACCGAGGACGAACCTCGTCGCACGATGTCCAGGAATTGATCTTCACCAAATTGACGTTCGCGAGAATCCAGGGCATCGACGACACCGTCAGTAAAAGCGATGAAGGTATCTCCCGGCAACAGGATGACGCTCCCGAATTCGAATTCGAGGCCTGGAATGGCGCCTAGCGCCGGAGCCGTGCATTCGAGGCGAATTTCGGCACCGCCTGGAGCGATAATGATTGGAGCGTCTTGACCGCAATTGATGTATTGCATTCGGCCGGTTTCAGGATGAATGATGCCAAAAAAAAGCGTCGTGAACATGCCTGAGTGGCCGTGGTTATGCGCGAGGTAATCGTTCGTAGGTGCGAGGCACCGTAAGAGTTCTTCGGCCGTTTTTGCGTGTAATGCATAATTGCGCAAAAGTCCGCGCACCAGCGACATGAAAAGCGCCGCCCCGACGCCTTTGTCGCAGACGTCGGCGACGGCAAAAGCAAATTCCCCCGATGCCAGCGGATACACATCGTAAAAGTCGCCAGACAAATGCCGCGCCGGCATGAAACGACAAGCAATTTGCCAACCAGGAACCGATGGTAGATTCCGCGGCAAAAATTCCGATTGCAAAACTCGCCCCATCTGCATTTCTCGTTCGATGGCGGCCAACCCCTTTTCCGCTCGTTCGCGGGAAAGCTGAAGCTCGCGATGCACGCCTTCGAGCTCCCGGACGCGTTGTTTGAGGGCTTCATCCGTTTGTCCAAAGAGTTGTGCATTGTGAATGGCAATGGCCGCTTGATTGGCAAATGCTTCGAGCATTTCCAGCTTTTGAGGCGTAAAACGCCCTGCGAAAACTCGATTGTCGACGTAAAAAACGCCGATGGTTTTGCCACGAATGTGCAACGGCGCCGCCATGATACTCGTAAGGCGGAACATCACGACGCTCCGCTGCTGCGAAAAACGATCGTCCGTTTGCGCGTCGCTTGTCAAAATGCCGTTGCCAGTCGACAAGACTTCGCCCACCACCGTGGTCGAATACGCATATTCCATGCTCTGTATGCTGTCCCGCTCGCGATTACGCGCGGCTCTGACGGTTTGTCGCCCCGAATCATCCAACAGCACCAAGTATCCGCGTTCAGCCTTGGTCAAATCGATGACCGCATCCAGAATGTTCTCGAGAATCGTTTGCAAATCGCTCGATGCGCAAATGGCTTTGCCGACTTCGAAAAACGCCATCTGCGCTTTACGGCTCAACGCGAGTTGTTGTTCTGTCTCGTGCTCGCTCGCCTTACGAAAGCCACCCAAAGCTTCTGAAAGCCCGTCGAGGTCGTCGGCGATGTCACTGGCAATCGACTGGCCTCGCTCACGGATCAGGCTCACGATGCCCGCGATCTTGACTTGAAGAAGCGCGACGTGGCGCATGATTCGTTCGGTTTCGGTATGCTGTTCGTTGGGGGCGCGCCGTTGGATGAACGTCATGTCTTGTCCTTGTAAAAAAACCGCATCATACACTTCTGTGCGTTCATAAACCAGTGGAGGCTCCACAACCGATTTTTTTTGCCCGATTGACGATGTCCTTGACCGTCAAAGATTGTTTGGACTTGCCCCAATGCGAAAGCAGCCAACCATAAGCTTTGCAAGCGCCGCGTTTGTCGCCGGTGGCTTCGCGAGCGATACCCAAGAATGCATAATTTTGAGTGTACCATAAAGACGCGTTGTCACTCGTACAAATTTGTAGAGCATTTTCGAGAAAAGGGATCGCTTCGGCGTGTTTTCCCGCCATTGTCAAAACGCGTCCGCGACCAAACAACGAGAATTTCGAACGCGACAGATCATTGTCGGGCAATTCCCCCCAATTCGGCATCGTTTCCAGGGCTTCTTTGGCCAAGTCGACTGAAAATGCGGGATAGACGTAAGCCGCGAGCCACACGAGTGCTCGGGCCAACGGCGTATCGTTCGGTTTTTTATCAATCCAGGCAGATCGGATAGTTCGGTATTCGTTTGGGGTCAATGTTCCAGCGCGCAGGCGAAACGCGTGCATGTATACGGTCGGGTCATCTTGGTGCTCTTGGTTCTTGGTCGGGCGCAACGCACGGGATACGAAAAATTCGTCCGCCACAGCAGCCGCGTCAGCATATTTTCCCATCTCCGCATACAGGGCGACGCGCATGTAGTAGAGCCCGAGTTCCTCGTCTGCATTGGGAATCGTCATCGAATGCGCCATGAAATTCGCATGTTCGATGGCCGGCGTCAATTCGCCATAGTTGGTCGTCAATTTCAGCAGTGCTTGACGTGCTTCGAACGGTCGCCCGAGTTCCCGCGATCGCCGCTCGGCTTCATTGAATGCAGCGCGAACCACAGTTTCGCGTTCGCCCTTGTAATAAAGGCCATCGGCCAACATGCGCGAAGCGTGAAGGGCGAGAGGGTCTTTGGTTTTCAATTGTTGCGACAAGTCGACAACGGCGTCGCAATGACCCAAATCCGATTCCATCTCGATTTTGTCTATTAAACAATCCGCTCCATTTTCCGAAACATTGATACACTCGTCTAGCGTTTTCACGGCTTCTTCTTGCTTGCCACGTTTAAAGAGCGCTTTGGCCTTCGTTTGCCAGCAATCAGCATAATGTGGATCCAGCTCGACACAGCGGTCATTTAGCGCAATGACGCGGTCGAGCGATTCCGGTGTAGCACTCTGTTGAAGGAGCATGCGCGATTGCCAGAACGTAAGTTCGGCGTCATAGGGATACCGTGAGGCCAATGCCTCCATGCGTTTTGTCGCTTCAACATAGTCGCTCGGGTCGCGTAGAATGAGCGGCTCGAGCGCCTGCAAAAAACCCTGATCACGTTCGGACATCGAGGCACGTAAACCCAGCGCTTTTCGATACGCGTCGCGTGCCGACGTGACATCGTACGAAAACTGAATGATCGAATATCGAAAATGAGCCGCGGTCATTCCAGGATCGGCTTTTCGTGCGCGGTCGAAAGCAACGTTTGCGGCTGTCCAGCGTGCATCGCGAATGTTTTGAAGCCCTTCACGAAATGCGGCCGAAGCTTCTATATTGGTCGATGCTGGAATCGGTAAATCCGTCACGGCCGTGGAAACCGTGGTCACTTTGGGAACCGCCGAAGGCAATACCATAGGGGCGACCGTAGGCGCTGGGCGTTCGCGCAATCCGAATGCAATCGCCGTCAGGGCCGCAAATCCAACGATGGGCGCAATCACCCACCGAAAACGGGAAGGACGCACGGGCGTCGTCGTCACGCTACCTGTTTGGCTGGGTGAAACTTCGATCTTGGGCCGCGGTCCCGTGGGTGCTTTTCGCGCGTCGCCGTTTGTCGCGAACCCTTCACAAATCAGCACGATTTCCCGCATCGACGCCCAACGTTTTTCCGGTTCCTTTTCAAGCGCCCGCAGGACCATCGACGTTATGCTGTCGGGAAGTCCCTCGAGAGGCGCCGGCGTTTCTCCCAAAATGGCCGACAATAACCCGATTGCACCTTTTTCGGCATGAAACGGGTGTTTGCCGCTGAGCAGCTCGTAGGCCACGACGCCCCACGCAAATTGATCCGCACGCGCATCCGCTGTTTCGCCTCGAAGCTGTTCGGGCGACATATAAGCAGGTGTCCCGACGATAGCGCCTTCTGCAGTCATGCCCACGAGAGCCGCGTCAATCGTGGCGCCTTGAATGTCCAGCGTTTGCACCGCAAGATCCGCATTACGCGAGGTTTTTCGGGCAATGCCGAAATCAAGCACTTTGGCGCGGCCGTCTTCGCGCACGAGAATGTTTTCCGGCTTGATGTCGCGATGGACGAATCCAGCATCATGCGCAGCTCCGAGCGCACGCGCGACATCCAGCAAGATGCGCAGGTGCATTTCCTGTGACGCGTCTTTGCCGATAATTTCGCGCAAGGGTAAACCACCAACGAGTTCCATTGCGATGAACGGACAACCTTCGTGTTCGCCAATGTCGTATATCGCCACGATTCCCGGATGCGATAACGCTGCGACAGCTCGAGCTTCACGCTGCATACGCATGACTGCATGTTCCCAGTCTTCGCTCGCCCCATCGGCGTCGTTGCGCAACACTTTGAGCGCAACGGCTCGTTCCAGCTTCGAATCGCGCGCTCGATACACTTCGCCCATGCCACCTTCGCCGAGGAGCGATTCGATGACGTATCGGCCGATGGATTGGCCTGCGGTGAAGCGCATGATGCACCATCCTAGCGCGCCGTCGGGTTTTTGCCCAGCGTCATGGACGCCCCGCGCAAAATCAGAACTCGGCAGGATCCGAATGGGTGCCCATGACTTCACGCAATACATCGCAAATTTCTTGTTCGGTGCAGTAAACCGAAGCGGCACCAATAATAGGCGGCATCAGATTTTGCGTGCTTCGAGCAGCTTCGCGTACGGCAGAAAGCGCGTTTCGTACGTCATCTCGACTTCGACCCGCTTTGACTTTGACCAGATTCGCGCATTGCGATCGCTGCACTTCTTCGTCGATTCTGAGCGTGGGAATGTTTTTCTCCGATGATGCGACGTATCGGTTGACGCCCACGACGATTCGTTCGTCGTCTTCGAGTTCCCGTTGGAATCGATAAGCCGACGCGGCAATTTCACGTTGCGGATAACCTTTTTCGACCGCAACGACCATTCCTCCCATTTCGTCGATACGACGAATGTAATCGAGCGCTTCAGCTTCGATCTTGTCCGTCATCCATTCAACGTAATAACTTCCCCCAAGCGGATCGATCGTATTGGTCACGCCACTTTCATGCGCAATGATCTGCTGCGTCCGCAGCGCAATCGTCACGGCATCTTCCGTGGGCAATGCATACGTTTCGTCGAGCGAATTGGTATGTAACGATTGCGTGCCGCCAAGGACCGCCGCGAGCGCTTGCAGCGATACTCGCACGATGTTGTTGTAAGGTTGCTGCGCCGTAAGTGAAACACCAGCCGTCTGTGCATGGGTTCGAAGTTTCAAACTTTCGGCTTTACGCGCGCCATACCGTTCGCGCATAAATCGAGCCCACATCCGCCGGGCCGCTCGAAACTTGGCGACTTCCTCGAAAAAATCATTGTGCACATCGAAGAAAAAGCTGAGCCGCGGGGCGAAATCGTCCACTTCGAGCCCTCGCGATAAACAGCTTTCGACATAGGCAAGGCCATCCGCCAGCGTAAATGCGAGCTCTTGTGCCGCCGTCGCCCCCGCTTCGCGAATATGGTACCCACTCACGGAAACCGTATTCCATCGCGGAACTTCCCGCGAACAGAATTCAATCATGTCCGTAACAATACGCATCGCCGGCCGCGGAGGTACGAGCCACGCGTGTTGCGCAATGAATTCCTTCAAACAATCATTTTGAACCGTGCCACCAATCGATTTACGCGAAATGCCCCGTTTGTCCGCAAGGGCGATGTAAAACGCCAGGAGCACGATGGCCGGCCCATTGATCGTCATCGACGTTGTGACTTTATCGAGCGGAATGCCGTCGAAAAGCACTTCCATATCCCGCAGCGTGTCCACCGCCACGCCACACATGCCCACTTCACCGAGCGACCTTGGCGAATCGGAATCGTATCCCATCAACGTCGGAAAATCGAATGCCGTGGACAAACCAGTTTGTCCCTCCGCCAATAAGTACTTGAATCTCTCGTTCGTTTGCTCAGGCGTCCCGAAACCCGCAAACATGCGCATCGTCCACAGTTTGCCGCGGTACATCGTCGGCTGGACACCACGCGTAAAAGGATACTCGCCAGGCAATCCCAGCTCGGCCTTGTAATGGACGCGTTTGTCCGCGGGCGTCACGACGTCGGGAACGTCGACTCCGCTCCACGTCGTGAAATTCTTGGCACGCGGAGGAACTCGCTTTTCAGCTTCCGCCACCGGACCCAAACGCCACGCAGCGATCGCCGTCTGCAGCGCACTGAGACCGTCGTCGTCTAGACCCAAGCTCTCGCCCGATCCACCGTTTGAAAAACTTCGCTCGTCGGATTCGTCGTGTGCCATGGTCGCGATCCTCGCGCGGGAATGTAGCGCGCGATTGCCGCAGTTGTCCCGAACTTCGCTAGGGACAGCCCGTGGGCTTGAACATGTCGGATACGAACGGCGTCGCGGCGTTCTGCAAGCTGTCGTTGATCGTCCCCGAAATTGTCACGCCCGACGTCGTGCAAAGCGCTTCCGTCGTCATCATTGGCACCGTCTTGTCGCCAATGTTGAAGCTGACGTCGACGTTGATGTCGCTGCTCGGCGGCACATCAAGCGGAAACGTTTTCGATGGCGTGAGCGACAAGCTCGGCACGATCGTCGTCTTGCCTGAAGCGTCGGTGATGTTCACCGAGCCGAACGTCACCGTGCTCGAACCACTCGCACGTGGACCGAGCACCAAACGAAGCTGAAAAGAACCGCTCACGGTGGACCCGAGGATGCTGCCGGTGATGTTGGCATCGGGTGAACTCACGCTCGGGTTGACGAAAATGATGGCTTCATCATCGCCGATGCAGCCGGTGATCAACGCCAAGAGAGCCAACACGAGAGGTGTACGGAAGGACAAACGCGCGTTCGACATGATGTCGAAGATAACGATAGATCAGGGCGGAGGCGAAACGATGCCTTTCAAACGGGCTTTGTCGCATCCGAGCTCGATGTTGGTGGGGCCGCTCGATGTGCGTACGATCTTGAATTCGACGCGGCGATTCTTCTCGTACGACGCCGCGCTGCCGCCCTGATCGATCGGGCAGTACGGACCGAAGCCCATCGCTCGCAAACGTTGTCGATCGATGCCCCGTTCGATGAGCGCTTTCACGACTGCTTCAGAGCGGTCTTGCGTGAGCTTGACGTTCATCACCGGAGCGCCGCGTGCATCGGCATGTCCTTGCACCTCGAGGAGCACGAATTGCGGGGCGTGTTTCAGTACGGCCGCGACGGCATCCACGATGGGAAGTGACTGCGAGAGAATTTCGCTGCTGCCCGTCTTGAACTGGATCTTGTCCAGAATGAGGACGTTGTTGTCCTGCACGATGACGCTGCCTTTGTCCGGACAACCATTTTCATCATCGACGTTGTTGAACGTTTCAGGTTCGTTTGGACACTCGTCTTTGCTGTCGATAAGGCCATCGCCGTCGTTGTCGTCTTCGGGGCATCCGTCGTCGTCTTTCCAGCCGTCTTTGTCTTCGGCGACGTTCATGCACGCGTCTTTCGCGTCCGGAATTCCATCTTTGTCGTTGTCGTCTTCAGGGCAACCATCGGTGTCTTGAAAACCGTCGAGATCCTCGGCCTTGTTCGGGCATTGATCCTGAACGTCGAGTATGCCGTCGCCGTCGCTGTCTCCCGTGCGTACTTTGATCGGCTCGTCCGCGGGATCCTGCTCGGGACAACCATCGCCGTCCTCATCGCCGTCTTTGTCTTCAGGTTCGTCCGGGCACACATCTTCATCGTCCGGAATTCCGTCGTGATCACGATCTTCGTTGAAGGGTTCGAACACGAATCCAAGCACGCCTCGTTGATCGGCCGATTGGAAACCGGGCGTGTAACCAATGCCGCCGGCGATGTACAGGTACGAGTTTTTCTGGACAAATATTTTGAAGCCACCGAGTGCTTCGGCGCTCAGGCGTTGCTTGCTGTCGGCTCCTCCGCCGAGCAGGTACGTCGCGTAGGTTTCTGCGGTGAGGTCGACCTTGTCGGAAAAGCGGACGCTTGCAGCGAATCCTGCTGTACCGAGGTTGCCGTATTCGAACAGACCCGACGTCAGGATAGGTTTGCCGTCCTTGCCGGCGCCAAACGTCGCGTTCTTGCCGGTGTGCCCGCGGTAGCCCGCATTGAGGCCGAGGCGAAGGATGTTCGATCCTCCAAACTGCTTCTCGACGACGACTTGAGGCCAGTAATAGAAGCCTGGGTCGGCACCGAAGTTGCGCACTTGGCCGATCCCGATCCCGCCTTGCGCGACGAGGGCCAGGCCAATGACGCTGGTGGGAGGCAAGATCATGAACTTGGCGTGTAGAGCGAAAGCGCCGAGTCCTTGGGCGGTGAGGCCTTTGACGTCGTAGTTGCCTGTGCCTCCGGGGCCGATGTCGTTGGCGGAGGTGCCCCAGTTGAGCACTACGGGCGCGGACAAACCGAGGACGAGACGATCGAAGAGGCCGTAGTTGAAGTTGAAGGTGCCTTGCAACGCATGGTCGACCATGTATTTGGCGCCGTGCCCGGGAGACATGGGCATCAGGCCGTGTCCGTAATCGATCACGAAGCCGAAACTGAACGCTTTTCCAGGGAGAACGCTGGCACCGTTGACCGAGAAAAACCCACGCGCGTCAACGGCGGGTCGGAACAGATGCAAGTCAGCGCCTGCTCCGGTGGCATCGAGGATGCGATCTTCGCCTTCCGTTTGGCCCAGAGCCGTCGATGTCGCGCCAAGGGTACACATCATCGCGGCGAGCGTTGTTGCGGCGTGGAAAGACCTGAATCGGGAGCGTAGTTTCATCACCATCGTAGACCTCGCGGTGCCGCCTGGGCTGAAGCAAGTTTCGACCAAAATCACAGAATCGGGTCAAACGTCGCGGCAGTCAAACCAAGGGCAGGATCATCACGGACGAGCTGCACCATCGCACGAGGACGAGGTGATTCGCTAGATTGCCGATCCGTGTGGGAGGTCGTTCGAGCACGAAGGATCTCCTCATCAAACTAGCGCTTCTCTGGTCAAAACAGCGCCGCCCAAGACGTTGTCGAGACGCGATGATGGTGAAAGTTTGTCCTGGGCGCGGAAAAAAGTACGGAGCCGAAGTGATGTTTTGTCGGGCCGAAGGTTTGCCCCTTGGGCCACTGAACGGGTGAGGCTTGAAAGTGTCGCAAATCAGCGGCTTGTGGTGGGTTGGCGCCAGGCTTGAACGTTCGCGTGCACGTTCCCTTGATCGAATCGGTATCGTACCGCTATGCTCGCGATCGGCGCAGATAGAACCCTCGTAGACGATCGGCTTTGGAGTTAGGGCACGATGATGTTCGGTCGTGCCATCATGCGCGCAATCGCGAAGGGCAACCGTCCCAATGAAGATTACGTGTCAGTCTTGCCAGGCGAAGTACACCATTGCCGACGAAAAAGTCGTCGGGAAAACCGTCAAGATCAAGTGTAAAAAGTGTGGCGCGGCGATCGTCGTCAATGCGAACGATCCGTCCACTGCCGACCCGCACGGCCACGGTCATGAACCTGAAGAAGACGACGGGGCAACTCGTGTGTTTTCTGGGGATCCAGCCGACGGTCCTGGAGGTGGTGGTCCGGATTGGACTGTCAACGTGTCCGACGACGACCAGCGAACGATGTCGTCCGCGCAGATCGGTGCGGCGTTTGCCGCGGGAACGATCACGGGCGATACGTACGTTTGGCGCGATGGAATGGCCGATTGGCAGCCGCTTTCGCAAGTGGCTGAGTTGCGGTCGGCGATGGCTCCGCCAGCCGCGGCCGCTGCTGCACCAGCTGCATCAGCTGCACCAGCGCCGCCAACCGACGACGATCTGAATGCGACCGTCGCGATGAACCCTGAAGCCGCAGCAGCGCATTATGCGATGCCCGCGGCAGCTCCAGCGGCGGCAGCAGCACCGTCACCTACCGCAGCCCGCAAGGCAGTGCGTGGAGGTGGTGGAGGCCAAGATTTGTTTAGTGCTGGCGGAGGTGGAAGTCCGTTTGGCGGAGGTGGTTCGGCTTCGACCCCGCCGCCGAAATTGTCGGATCTACGCTCCGTCGGTGAACGCAACGAGAACTCGGTGCTCTTCTCTTTGTCCGCGCTCACGGCGACGGAGAAAGCTGCCTCCGAAGATGTTGGCCCGAAGAAAAAGGGCGGTCGCACCAACCTCGACGACATCATGAGCATGGGCGGAGGTGGGGGCATGGGAGCCGGGATGCTTGCACCGCCTCCGATCATGGCGCCCGTGATCGAACCGCCGCCGCAACAACAGATGATGCAGCAGGCGCCTCCGATGGCCATGGGTGGCGGGATGGGTGGCGGCATGATGCAGCAGCCCGCCATGGCGAACGCGATGATTTCGGTACCGCCACCGGCGCAAAAGAAGACGCCGGTAGGGCTGGTCATCGGCATTGTCGTGGGTGTTCTCGGGTTGGTCGGTGGAGGAATCGTCTTCGCCACGATGGGCGGCGACAAGGGTGCGACTGCGGAAAACGGAACCACGGCAAACTCGGCTGCGGCAACCGGAACGCAGACGGCGGCGCCGACAACTGCCGTGCCGACGGCACCTACGCCGACGGACACTGTTGCCGCGAACAACCCGGCCGCGACAAACACCGCGCCACCTGCGGGAGGCGACCCAGGTTCGACGACGAAGTCGACTTCCGGTGGTACGGCGCCTGCCGGTACTGGCACGGGCAAACCATCTGGAACGACAGCGACGACGGCAACGACGGCAGCGCCCACGGCAACTGCGCCCACGGCAACGGCGACCGCAGAACCGCCTCCAAGTGGTGGTGCCGAATTCAACCGCGCTGCCGCATCGTCGGCACTCGGTGGTGCCGCCGGTGCTGCGAAGGGCTGCAAGAAGCCCGATGGCCCGACGGGCACGGCGAAGGTCAAGGTCACGTTCGCGTCCAGCGGGAACGTCACGCAGTCCGTCGTTCAAGGCGCGCCGTTCGCTGGCACGCCGGTCGGTGGTTGCATCGCGGCGGCTTTCCGCAGCGCGAAGGTGCCCCCCTTCGAAGGTTCGCCTGTCAGCGTCACGAAATCCGTCACCATCAATTGACCCGCCAAACCGATCACGCCGCAAAATTGCCCTCTTCGAGAGCGACTCGGTCAGGCTAACGAAATCCGTTACCATCGATTGAGCGGCTGAATCGTCTCACGTCAGCTTAGAAATCCGTCCCTCACCCCGAGCGTGTCTATGCGTCAAGGCCCTACGTTCATGAAGGTTGGCATCGGTGCGGTTGCCGTTGCCGGTATCGTTCTCGCCAGCGCCGCGTGCACGGTAAAAACCCCGAGCAACGTCGATTGCTCCGGTGAAAACCGACCGAGCGTGGATTGCTCGAGCGAAGTTTCCTACCAGGGATACAAGGCCGACGGCGGGTTTGGAATTATGAACCTTGCCCAAGGCTCGGCAAAGTTCGAAGAAACCGCTTTACGACGGATCACCGATGCGACCGAACGTTTCATCACCGTACAAACACGTCTCTGCCGCGACTACAACGCCTGCGCCCTCGACAAAAACGAATACAAAACCGAGTCCCGAGACATTCGCGACAAACTCGAAAAAATCCCGGTCCTCGTCGAGAAGATCAAGACTGCGTCGTCAGATGAAGACCGCGCGTCGGCCTTGAGTACGCTCTACCGACAGACTGTGCCTACGGAGCAACGAGTCGAAGAAGTTGCGTTGCGCCTCGGCTTGGAAGCGGAATTGCCGCCAGATGCTGGAGGACAACGCATCACAGTTCGTCCGGGCGCACCACTGCCCACGGATGCGCGGGTGTGGTTCTGGGTCGAGGTGATGCCTCAGGCCTACGTGTACATCTTCCAAAAAGCACCCAAGGGTGACGTGACCGTTCTGTTCCCAGACGAACGGATTGGAACAACGAACCCGCTGGCGGGGGAAACAAAAATTCGCATCCCGAACGGGGATCTGAAGTTCCGCGTCAACGACAAGGACATCGGTACCGAGTACGTGTACTTCGCCGCGTCACGCAAGCCGCTCGCGTCACTCGATCAAGCGCTCGCTCGCGTGCGTGAAGGCAAGACGACGGTGATTGGGCAAGACAAACTGCTGGCTGGATTCGATTCGCTTCCGACGACGGGATCGGTCGATCGTAAATGTCGCGGTTTGGAACTCGATGCGAGTGCTGCTCCGAGTGGATGCACGCGTTCGCGAGGTCTGGAGCTGGACGTTTCGGGCGGGTTTGGCGAAGGAGCATCGATTGGCGCGGTGACCGAGCCTGGTGATGATCTCATCGTCTACAAATTCTCGTTCGAGCACACGACGCTCGCGAGTTATGGCGACGCAACCAAGCGTTATGTGACGCAGTCTCCGAAGACGCGTGGTGGCATGATGATCGAGAGGGAGAGCGGCAAGCCGAAGACGCGCGGCGGCATGATGATCGAAAAGGACGGAAGCGATCCCAAGAAGCCGAAGACCCGTGGTGGCATGATGATCGAGTGATCAGGTGCTTGCCGATACGCTGGCGAGTGTTTGGCGTGCCGTGTCGATCAGACGCTTCGTTGGAGCACGAAGGGTCGGACGGTTATTTTCGAGTAAAGTGAGGGCATCCGCCAGGCGCACCATCGCGTCCCCTGTGCCAGTGCGGGCAGCTTGGAGCAGTGACCAGATCTCGGCGCGGGTCACGAGGTCCGCGTCTTCTGCGTGCAGCGCTCGAGTTCGGGCCAATGTCGCGTCATCGACCGCGGCAGCATCTCCCTGCCGCGAACGGATTTCTGCACGGCGCAAGAGTGAAACCGCGGCGTGATAGTCGTGCCCGCCTGCAAGAGAAATGTCGATGGCTTCATCCGCCGCGGCTTTGGCTGCTTGCAGATCACCGACGCGAAGCAGCGCATCCGAACAGACCGATTGAGCGCCGGTGAGCGCGTCGAGATCACCGGCAGCGCGTGCCGTGTCTGCCGCGAGCTTTGCAGCAGCCGCCGCTTTGGTGCCGTCTCCGAGCCGCAAATGACACGTCGCAATGTTCACCAACACTTCACGGTGCAACTTGCCGAACTTCAGGGTCTTCGCACGGTCAGCGATGCTGCTGAAGACGTTCACGGCGCCCAGGAAATCCCCCGTGTACGACTGTCCCATCGCCAGGTAGTTGTCCGCGTCGAGCTCTGCCCAGGGACTCTTCAAATCACCAGCGGCTAACCGTGCCATTTCCGCCGCTCGGGAAAACCGCGCGTAGTCGCTCGGATCCACTTCACTCAGGATTTCGAGACGCATCGCGAGCGATCGGTAACGAAGGTCGAGCGCCGCATCGGCGGCCAGGTTGATCGCTTCTTCGGCTAGCGTCAAACCCCTTTGACCGCGTACCAATCGCGCTACCGCGAGCCGAGTTTCGATTCGCAAACCAAGCTCGTCGTGAGCATCGGCATCCGCAACGAGTGTCGGATCGTGATCGCCTGACAGATGCTTCAGCGTCGCAGCGATGGACAACGTCAGCACGCGCGCGTCGAGACGCACCCGCACGTCAGACAAACCTTCGAGTTGAACCTTGTCGAGTCGATCTCGTGCATCCGCCGCACGTCCAGCGCGCACGAGCGCGTCCACGACAAACAGCTCGGCGCGCGCACGTTCGGCGCTCGTCTTGGCCAACTTCGCGAGGCGTTCGGCAAACTCGATCCCTTGCTCGAAGGCACCGGCGGCAAGGGCACTCGCTACCGCGCTGCCGAGCCACCGCGCGGCTTCTTCGCGGTCGCCGAGTGATTCGTAACCCGTGGCGAGAAACGGAGCGTTTTCCGCGGACTGTTCGTCGCGAGAAACCGCTTCGAGCAAACCGCGATGTACCCGGCGAAACCATGGCTTTTGTTTCAGATCTTCGAGAGCGGCATGGCGAAGGATCTCTTGGCCAAACCCATGTTCTTGTCGTTCTCCTCGGACGACGAGCAGTCCGGATTCGACGAGCAGTTCGAGCGCTTGTTCGGCAGCGCGTTCGTTTGTCCCGGCTGCTTCGACGGCGACGACTAATTGCTCGCCGGGCAGACCGCCGCCGTACAAGGCGACGCAAGCGAGTACGTGTTGCGCGGCGCGTTCGCCATCCGAACCTGGGTCGAAGAACGAATCGAGGCGTGCTCGCAACAAGTCACGCACGCCGGGAACAGCGGCACGCAGGATCGATTCGTCGCGAGGTTGCCACTTGCCTTCTTTCCATACGAGCACGCCGGTTTCGTTCCAAACGAGCAGCGGTTGCACCAAGAAAAACGGCACGCCTCCAGCACCGTCAACCACGAATTTTTCGATCTCGCGCGCCATCGGAGCGACGTTTTGTACGAGTTGCGAGGCGTCTTTCATCGAGAGAGCTTCGAGTGCGACGTGTGATGCGCCGGCCCCGACACCTTGTTCGACGCGACCGACGAAACGGCGCAACGCGGCAGTCGGGTTGGGTTCGTCTCGTACAGTCACCACGACGAGCAACTTGCCGCGAGCTTTGCGAACCGCACGATCCGCGAGCATTCGGAGCACGCCGAGTGTGTGTTCATCGGCCCATTGAGCATCGTCGACGGCCAGCACAGTTGGTTCTTCCAAACTCGCATCGATGAGCGCTTCTTCGATGGCTTCGATCGATGCATCAATGGCTGCTCGCGTCATGGCGGCTTCCACGGAAACAGCACGTTCGATCGTGTCGCGTAACTTCCCGAGGCCTTTGGCTCCTTCGATGGCCGAACGCAGAGCGCGCAAAGGCGTTCGTCGTTCCGCGGAACAGGTCACGTCAATGACCCGGCCAAACCCGAAGCCAGCGGAAGCGTCCGTTATGGCGTGTGCGAGTCGCGTTCTTCCGACGCCGAACGAACCGGTCAACAGCACGATGCGAACGCTTCCCTTGGCGGCTTCTTCGGCGGCTCGAGTCAATACGCCGATCGCTGGTTCGCGACCGACGATGCGCGGACTGTCGGACAATTTTTGCGGGGCATTTTTGTCTTCACCGACGAGCTTACGAATGGCTTGATCGATGGGTTGATATTCGCGATGTTCGCCCGATTCGGGATCCACACAGCGCCAGGGTTTTCCAGGCGCATGGGGACCATCGGCAAAAACCAAGCGTTTGTCCACGAGCGGCAGATACGGGGAGATCGGCATCCACGATCCATCTTCGCGGACGATGTAGGCCATGCCGGCTTCGACCCCTTCAGGGACGGGAGCTTTCGTTTTTCGCCACACGCCGCCTCGTAGTGGCGTTCCCATACGCATTTCGAACGAGGGCGGATCGACGGAATTGACGTGTCGTAATGGCAAAACGAGCAAGGCATCGGTCGATTCGAGCAACGCCATGAGCTTGTCGAGGGCATTGTCTCCCGACCCGCCACGATGAATGAAATCGTTTCGAGCTGAAACGAGTTCGGTGAGGGGTTTTTGGGACGCAAACGCGAGTTTTTGGGCGATGGGTGCGTCGTATGGTTTGAGGGCTCCGGCGGTAGTACGCGCCAAGTCGCACCAGGTTCCGTCGGAAATGCGCGCGGCGCGGCCGAGAGATTCGGCAAGGGGTTTGGGAGCGGATGAGGAGCCGAGTTTCGAAGCCAACGCGGCGAGACCCACGGACAAACCATACCGAACGATGCCAATACCGAGTTCGAACAGGCGTTTACGAATGCCGGTCGCATCACCATCGGCCCGAGCGACTTCGATGCCGATGGCCAACGCGGCCACGGGTTCGGGAAATGTTGCGATACGCCCGGCGAGTTCGTCGAGTTGATCTTCGTCGAGTGTTTTTAAGCTCCGAAAAGTTCGTAGGTCTTCGGCGCCGTCTTGAAGCTGTGCGTCATCGGTTGCGGTGTCGTCGGAGGGATCGTGGGAAGAGGCCACAGGCCGGAGAGTAGCGCGTAGAAGCGTGCGCGTCTTTGGAGATGAATGCGGGCCGCTTCTTGGTGCAACCCATGCAGGAAAACCGAAGCATTTCTTTCCCCCGTGACGACGGTGGTTTGTGTTTTCCCCGCCAAACACATAACGCGCGATCAGGTTGAATGGCATGCCAGCCGGTGCTTGTGATAAGCTCGCGCCGGTCGAGGAGTGTGACTCATGAACTATCGCGATGAACGAGATGCCCTTCGCGGCCGGGTCGACGGGCTCGAGCAAGATTTGGAAGTTGCGCGGCGCGATCAGCAAGACGAGGCAACGAAGCGGGCCCGTGTCGAGCAAATCGAAGCGCGAATGCGAGAAACCGAGGACAATTTACGCGCCATGCGTGCGGAACTTGCGACCCTTGGCGGTGCACCTCGGCCGAAGAAAAACCACAGACCGGTGTTTCTTGCGTTGGGTGTTTCTTCTCTCGCCGCGGCGATCGGTGCGTTTTTCTTGGTGAGTGTACCGGAACCAGCGCCGAAACACGTTACGCACTCGCCCGAACCATTGACGGCCCTACATCCACCGCCTGCACCGCCGATACCTGAAATGCCCCCGGGGGAACCATTAAAGCCGCCAGCTGCAGCGCGGCAGGTCAAAGCGTTATGGGCGGGCAAAGCGACGAATATTCGAGGGCTTGCAATAGGTCCCGGGGCGCCGTGTATCATCGACGGGACACTCGAAAGTAATGGGGACAAACCACGTGTCGCCCAGTTGTCCGTGAAATGTAATAACAAGGTTGTGTACGATTCGTCGGATAAACTTGAAGGTATGTCGATGTCGGGGTACGGGATGGCTGAAGAGCCGGGCAAAGAAACGGGAACGTTTGCGTATGCCTTGAATTATAGCGATACGGGCGCGCGCAGTGGACCGCGCACGCAAGTGTCGATCGATACAACGCATGGGCAAGGCGCGGTATGGAGCGAAGTCGTCCCGATCTTCCGCGTGGAATTCAGTGTTCCGACATTGAGTGCGTTGGTCAAAGGCGAAGCGTTGGTCCCGGCAAAAAAGAGTAGGGATTTCGAGTAACGCAGAATGGTCGCCGGGGATGTTTTCGGCCGTGCCGAAGATGTACGCTGCGATCGAGGTGTTCAAGCCGCAATGGGTCACGACGGGACAAGCGAACACGTTGGCTCGTTGGCTTGCGCGTTGAAAATCTGAGCTTATGATGAGCCGAATGCGCGATCCAATCCTCGACGTTCGTCCGCTTGGGTTTCCATGGGAAACGACGGATCCATTCCTTTTTTGTGTGCATCACGATGACGCGTATCCGGCGGGGAATGAAAAAATGGGCCCAGCTGCATCGTTATCGGGCCGAAACATAGGCCAGGACTTTGCCGGTAAAGACGGCTGGCGCATGTACCACGGCGATGTCGTTCCGGGATTTCCGTCGCATCCGCACCGAGGTTTCGAAACGGTGACGATTGTTCGTCGTGGGTATTGTGATCATTCCGATTCGTTGGGTGCAACAGCTCGGTTTGGCAAAGGCGACGCGCAATGGTTGACGGCAGGCGGCGGAATTCAGCATTCGGAAATGTTTCCGCTCGTGGAGCGAGACAAGCCCAATCCGCTCGAATTGTTTCAGATTTGGTTGAACTTGCCGGTCGAAGACAAGATGGTGCCCGCACATTTTACAATGTTGTGGAGCGATACCATTCCGCGGCCGACGTTTGTGGATGAATCTGGCCGCAAAACCGAAGTTACGGTCGTCGCGGGACAATTGGGCGATGCTCGGCCTCCAGCTCCGCCACCGAATTCATGGGCTTCTCGAGTAGATGCAGACGTAGCGATTTGGAGTATTCGGATGGAGGCGGGGGCGACGTGGCTATTGCCGCGGGCGAGGGACGGGAAAACCGCGCGGACGCTGTATTTCTTTGGCGGTTCGTCGCTGCGCATTGCCGAGCGAGATTTTGC
>JANORL010000633.1:0-13841 GCA_031415295.1 Polyangiaceae bacterium
ATCGAATCGGTAATAGATGAGGCCGAGTTCTTGAGGTTTGCCGCTTGCGAGGGCTGGCGCGAATTCGTGTTGGAGCACGTCATTGGCGACGACGAACCCCATGGTGTCCTTGTTCGTCCCGTTGGTGGCAATGCGGGCGCCGTACAGGTCTTGGAATCCTGATGCGACACGGTCGTCTTGCCAAACCACCCAGTATTGCGTTCCGTCCCAACCCACTGTCGGCTGGACCTGGGTACCCGTTGCATTCGAAACGCCAATGCCCACGACATCGAGCACGGTGCCTGCAGCATTGACGCGACTTGCACGCACATCGCTGGAATCGTTCCATGCAACGAGCCAATCGCTTCCATTCGAGGCGACTGCCGCAAAGTTTTCCGCAGAACCGACGACGGCCGATACCGGAACGGCAAGCGCTCCGCTATCGAGGACACTTCCGGCAGGCGTGATACGCGAGCCAAAAATGTCGTTCGAGTTGGTGGGTTTCGTCCAGGCGACGAAATAATTCGTACCATTGTAGGCAATGGCCGGCAAGCCGCCGCCTCCTGTCGATATTTGGAACGACGCAGCATCGAGAACGGTTGCATTGGGCGCGACGCGGGCGCCTCGTATTTCGGTCGAAGTGTTGTCGCGCCAGACGACCAGCCAGTTCGTCCCGTCCGCAGAAACGGCAGGTGATGTTTGGAATCCGGCACTCGCATTCACGGAAATGCCCATCGGATCGAGGACGGATCCCGTACTCGATACGCGTGACGCATAAATGTCGTCGGTGCCGACGCCATTTCGATCATCACGCCAAGCCACGAGCCAGTCGGCGCCATTTGCGGCAACCGAGAGCGAGAATTGCGACGAGCCAGCGGCGGTGGAAATCGCGATACCGGCCGGATCGAGGACCGTTCCTGTATTGGAAAGGCGAGCACCGTAGACGTCGATGTTGACCGTGGAGCGGTAGTCTTCCCAAACAGCGAGCCAGTTTGTCCCGTTGTAAGCCATTTGGGGACTTCGTTCGCTGTTCGCTTGTCGCGACAAGAGCGCGCTGGAGGCGTCGATCTTGACGAGCGCATTCGACAAACGCAGTCCGTAGATATCGTTGCCGTTGGGATTGCGCGAATCCTGGAAAGCGACGAGGAAGTTTGTTCCATCGTGCGCAGCGGCCGGATATGCACGGGTGCCCATTTCGTTCGTAACCGCTGTCGCCGGAACGAGCACCGCGCCTCCCGAACTGACACGCGCTCCATACACCTGGGTCTGGTCGTCCCAGAAAACCCCATAGCCGTTTCCGGCAAAAGTCACCGAAATGGAAGAAGGATCCGAATTCGTCGCACCCGAACCGATCACGAATCCGTTCACCGGGTCAAGCAACGCTCCCGCAGCGCTCAGGCGTCCGCCGATCATCGTGCTGGCCGTGCCATACGTATCCCAAACGGCCAGCCAATTGACGCCGTCGGATGCCAGCGCCAGTTGCGAATACCCGCAATTCGTGTTGTTGTTGCACAAGAGGATGTCGGAGGCGTCAAGGACGCTGCCTGCGGGATTCACGCGCCGCACGCCGATCCTATAATACGAGCTTCCCGAAAAACTCAGAAATCCCGCAAGGTAGTTCGTCCCGTTCCACGCCAGCGTGATGTCGGTCGCCGCAAAGCTCAGTGCTGTGATGCTCGTCTGGCTGGGGTTGACCACACCGCTCGTGGAGACGAAATTGCCGCGAACGTTTGAGCTACTTTGCACGTAGGCGACGAAATAGTTGGTCCCGTCAAACGAGATAGCCGGCAAATCTCGATTGCCTCCGGTGTTTACTGCAATGCCGTTTGGATCTTGCACCACACCAGCCGCACTGACGCGCGCCGCATAGATATCACCTGTGGAGTTCGTTCGGGTGTCACTCCATGCGACCATCCAGTTCGTCCCGTCCGTGGCAATGGTCGGCCTGTATTGATTACCTTTGGCCACGCCAATCGGAATGCCTGAGGTATCGAGAACCGTTCCGGCGGACGACACACGAACGCCGTAGACATCCGTGATGGCGCCATATCGGTAATCGGTCCATGCAACGAGAAAGTTGCCCCCAGCGAAAGACATCACCGTGTCGGTCTGGTCGCTGTTTGCCGGTACGTACACCGGCGTGTCAATCGCGATCTCGGGGCCAATAACCGGATCGAGCACCGCTGGATATACACTCGCATCGAGCACCGCTTCCGGCACGCGCAGAACGATTCGCCCTTCGACGAAGTCCGCTTCCACCTGCGTGCGCGTGCCTTTCGCGTCGACCCACGTTGCAACACCGTACCGAACACCGATTCCCGTCGCGGGATCCACGAAATGCAAGCCGTGCTCGGTTTCCCCGACAAACGATTCGCCCGTCACGGCGATCTTCACGTCGAGGTCGCCAGAACCCGCCGGACGCGCAGCAAACTCGAAGCTTTGTTCGACGCCGTTTTCTGTGTTCTCCAGGTGTTCCACCAGAGAGCCGTGGACGATCGCGAGGCTTTGATCCTCGCGGACCGTTACTGCAGGTGCGGTCATGGCGATCTTCTGTTCACCACGTGCAACGCTGTCGAGTGTCGCGACAAACGGTACGATTTTCGAGTCGTCAGCAGGGCTCGTTCCACTCCCGTTGATCGGCCAAAGTTTGACTCCATCGGTGGATGCTTTGACTGCATACGTATCGTGTCCACCCGTGAATTCGCGCCCTTCGGTGCGATAACCAAAGTGCGTTCGTCGCATGATCGTCGCGAGATCGACTGGGTTTGTCGGTGCGTTTGTCGCGGGCTGCGCAGCTCCGTTTGCACGTTCAGTAACGGTTGCTTCCGGGGCACGCTCGGACGAGCATCCAGCGAGCGTCGTCAAGACGAGGCCATGGCAAAGCCACGCGAGGTTCATGCCGATACGCCGCTCAAAAGCGGTTCGATAACGTCGGATTGATCGAGATTGCATTGCTCCCACCAAATAAAGGGTCAAGACAAACACCGCCGGGATCTTTGCACGGAGGCGTGTGTCCGGGGTGCATCCGAGTCGAGGAGCGAGCAAACGTCAAGGGGCGATTTGTAAGGATTGGGGAGACGCTAACCGAGGAGGTGTTTTGGGGCGTTGGTATGCTCAAATCCGACCCGTCTTTTCGCGATGCAAAACGGTCAGGTGTCGATTGAAGGAACGTTGTGGGCGAGGGTCGTGTGATGTTCGTTTCTTAGGCGCGGCAATACACGCAACGATATCCTGTAGATCATCCGAGTAACATCATCCTTCGACGACCCTAAAAGCGGTGGCAGTTTCCAATCTGTGCACACGTGCACCCATGCGCAGGATTCCGCGCACCGAAACATATCGCCCGTCACGATGGGCGTCACACGCGGCGGAATATTCATTCGCATCGAGGTCGAAACGCAATTTCAGGACTTGCTCTTCGACTTGTGCCGCGAGGACAATTTCACCCGTCATTCGCCCATCGCTGGACGGTTGACCGAGCAAGGCATCGATTTTACCGACGAACATATCAGGCGCGGGGTTTTTCCCTGGACGAAGTTCCCGCGCTATTCGAGTCAACGCCTGCACATATTGTCGTTCGATTCGAATCTGGGTGGGAATGTTGCGAGGAGCCGGCAAGGTAGGTGACCATGACGAACCTATGCGAAGCACGGCATCCTCGGATGAGGGGAGCATTTCGGCGATTGCATCGCACAGGTTTGCACTCACGACGACGTCATTCGGGGATGGGGACACAAGCGATGTCATGTCGTCTGCTTGGATCGAAGCGACAATGCGCTCGATCGAGGAAAGAAGTAGAGTGGTGACCTTGCGCCCGAACGGTTCGACGCTATCGGTTGCACTGTCCGTAGGCGAGGCCTCGCCGATGTCGAGAGCACATTCGACCGTTGCTACGAAGCTTCCGCGTTCCGTTTGACCCAAACGGCATTTCCCGACGAATGCTTCCGCTTCTCGCAACGACATTCGTGCGTGAAATGATTGTGGGCGTTTGACGCTACAGGCGGCAGCCAGAAGAGCTTTGCGAGAGCCCGACAAGAGTGCGAGGCCATCGTCCAGTTTGATTGCGCCGTCCGCACTCTCGTTGCTTTCAAGGGCAAAGCGCAACAAGTCCACGCGCGGCCGAAGAAGGTCTTGCACGATTTGCGAGGCTGGACGGTGTTCGTACCGCGCAATTTCGACAATGGCCCGAACCATTCCTTCGCGAAAATCTGCGTATACCGAACTGAATGGAATCAATACCTCGACATCTTCCGCCTCTGGACGACGAAAGATCCCAATATCTGGGATTTTGCTATTGGCGCGTTTCCACCCTCGCGCGAGCAGATAGGACCGTACATCGAGCGCATTCAGCCGCTCGACGACTTCTAGTGCGACGTCACCCATGATTCTCAATGGCCTCCTGTCGAGATGCTCGTACCATCCAATCGGTCAGCGTGTCGACCGTGAACAGTAGATTGCGACGCATTGTGACGTTCTGGTATTTCTCGTTTTCCGAAGGCGGCGCACCGAGGAGCGACCGGCTATACGCGCATCGTCGCATCAGGAGCGCATCTTCTGATGTTTCGAGCCAATGGTCCGGACTTTCCGGCATCGCGAAGACGACGAGGATACGCGGCACCATCGTGCGCGTCCGAAGTTCGTCATAGTTCTTCCGTGACAAACGAAATTCAAATGTTGGTTCGATCGAGACCGCAAGTACGCTTGCTTTGATTTGGACAGCGAGCAGCGGGGACATTACGGACGATTCCGGATGAAGTCGTCCTCGCGCACAAATATGTAGATCGATGCTATCTCGATCTTTGCGAACGTTTTCGCAGGCAAACCCCGCGCGAGACGCTACGGCGTGGACGTACGCGTAACTCAACTGCTCCTTGATGTCGTTTTCCGTCAGCATGGCATTCAAGCTTCTAAATGAAGGTTTTCCCACTCCTCGGTGATGAATCGATGGCAAACTTCGGCCGCCGTATACGCAGCATAATCTTGCCAGTGGTCCTGTTTGTCGCTGGCGAAGTCGCAAATCGACTTGAAGCACAAAAACTCCGGGGAAGGCGTTACGCTGCTCTTGCATGCGAGATGGACCCCGTGGGCCTCCATTTCGATGCCAATGAGCTTGCGCCAATGCTCGACGACCTGTTGCACTGGCTCTGTTGCATCGACGACCGCCGCGCCTGAGCCGAGCGGCCCGACGTGAATCTCGATACGCGTGCGCTGCGAATTCAATGGCCACTTGTTGCTGATGGTGTCGAAATCTGCGCGTTTTGCTGCCCAATGTTGTAGTTGGCCAAGAAGTCGGTCGGAGATTCTGAGCGGGTTCGGATCGGGTGCCAAATTCAGTTTGCCCTTGTGTAGTTCGAGTTTTCCCTCATTGTAGTTGAACGTCTGATTGGGCGCAAGGACATCTCCAAAATTCTGTTTGTCATTCTTGGCCCCTGCAGCAATCCCAACCATGACCACGAGCTTGGGGCGAAATCGCCATATCATTTTCGTCGTTAGAACGGCCGACGCCGCCATGCCCATCTGTGTCGGCGCGGCAGCAATGACTCGAAGTGTGCGCCCTTGTTTCGTCTTGTATTCAGTGTGAAAATAGATGGAAGGATCTTGTGGATTGGAAGGAAGCGGCTGCCATTGCCCGATGCTCTTCACCTTTTCGAGTTCAGGCGCGACCAATGCGCAGATGATGGCAACATCGAATGAGTTTGGCGTAGTCATATTCACGTGGGATTTCCTTTCGGGAGCGCTCGCGATGGTCGCTGCGTGATTTGATGCGACAGACGCGACACGCAAGTCGTTTGTCGCGACGTCCTGCGGTTGACCGAGTGCAATCACATCTTGCGGCATCAACGGCGTCCAGTTCTTTTGAGTAGCGTATTGACGTGCCCATGCTTGTAGTCGGGCCACCCACTCTGCGTTCGGCAATTCTTGTCCAATACGTTCAATCGCGTTGACTGCCTCCCACGTTCCACGCTCCGATATTTCCATCGGGATTTCTGCTTTGGCCCAGGTCATGTCATCTTGTGCCGTAACGGTATGACCACGACCCGAAAACATGTCCTTGTCCTCGTTTCGCGGGAACTGTTTTTCGAGCCAGAGATATACATTCACCAAATCGTTCACAGAAAAGGTTTTCCACAAATACCTCGGTTGCGGACCAGCTCCGCGGACCGCTTCCAGCATGAGTTCGCGGCCAAAATCGGGTTCGGCGCACAAAATCGGCCATATCGACCTCCATCCCGCATCCTTTTTCGAGCCTCGAAAGAGTGCGCGTCCAACCGCGATGACCCTTGTGCGCGCAGCGGCTTCATCAGGAAGAGGCAGCCCCAGTATTGATTCCGCGTATTGAAGTGCTCCCGGTGTCTCGTGCTTCAACGTTTGCTCCAGGAGGATTCCAACAAGAACCGATCCCACGGTCGGATCCTTCGCCTTGTCCAGGAGAAACCGACCAATGTCGTTATCCCAGCACGCATTGAATATGCTCGAGGGATCCGACGAATACTCCTCTCGTTTGTCTGCGTCGAGCAGCACGGTCATCGTATCCAGACATTCCTGCGGAGCTTTTTCGTAGGCGCGTTTAACCAAGGCGTTTCGGGTCGCTACGTCTTCATTGTTTGCCAGGGCCGGATGATAGGCGATAATCATGGGCACCCAACGTTTCCAAACGCGGTCGCTGACGTTCTCGAAAGATGCGGGTTTTTCCTTCCGCAACAACCAAAGCGCGAGATACCCAGCGATTCCCGGCCAATACATGGTTTGTTTGCCAAGCCATTTGCTGGGTTTGGGACCACGGCGTCGCAAGTATATGGACGCCGCTAGCAGAATTCGCTCTCGATCCTCCGCGCTTGCGTTGTTCCAACCAGGTGACGTCGTGATGTCTGGTTTTTCCTCCCACGACATCGTCTCTCCGTCTTGCCACAACACATAACCTAATCTCCAAAACCATCTTATCTCGCCCGCATCGATGCGCTCGAGGCAAAACGCAATCTGTTCAGCGACTGGCATGGGTTTGGATTGAGCATTTCGGCGTTCTTCCCGTTTACGCTCCGCTTCGATGTGAGCGATCCATTCCCGCTGGAGCATTTGGGTGACAGGATCCTCCAGATCCATGCTGAGAAAATAAGGACCCAATGCTTCCTTAAGTTCGCGATATAGTGTCCGTGCATGGAAGAGAGCTTCGACAATCTCAATGCGCAACGGGGTCCACCGATATGCTTCACGAATCAATGCGCTCCACCGCTTACGCGTTCGCCTGGATCGCGCTTTTTCGAGTCGTTTGAGCATCCACGTAATATCGTTTTGCGGCAGCAACTCGTTGCGTTTCAATATTTGATATTCGTACTTTAGCTCCGACGTTTCTTTGACAAACGCGTGTACAAATCGTTTCTTATCGATTTCACTCAAAATGAGATTGTCAGTTGAACCGATCACCGGGAAGAAAACGGGCTCATAGGCGTTGAACCGGCGCCAGGACAATTTAACGAGTGCGGTGCGGATCGTGGTGTTATGCATGCGTTGGCATGCCCGGCGAACGATGTCGTTTGCGAAATCATGCCGTTTGTAGTGTTCATGGTCTGAGAACTGCACATTCTCTGCCCATCGGAGCGCTTCTGGTAGCTCCGTTTCGTCGAGTAAATTCAAAGGGTTGGTGGCGAGGAATTGCAAATGTGCATAGGAATGCCCAGTCGGTTGCATCGGTGTCAGACAACTGAATAGCTCCTGCGCGCTGATTCGTTTTCCCGTCGCGCCTTTGCTCCACAATGCAAGAAGCGCATACCCCTTGAGTTCATCGTCCGGATCGTTCCCGCATTCTCCAAAAGCTAGAGGACGCAATCGATCGATGGTTGCACCATCCGCGGCGCCATTTTTCTGCAAAGTTATGACAACACGTAGCGCGCTGGTCCGCAGCGCGTAGTCCTCTTCCCTATCGAGCGCAACATCTGCCAATGTAGGTTGTAGCGTCGCGAGTCGACACGCTCCCGCCATCGTGATGGCCGCGCGCCGTTTCATGAAAAACGCATTTCGATCTCGGATGACAGGTTCCAATTGTGCTGCAAGGCCGGGATGTGCAAGATTTTTGAACCCATGTCGCACATCGAGGTCGATCAATTCACGCCGTTCGAACCGCTCCAAAAGGCTGTCGATAAGCTTCTTCTTTTCTTCCGAATCCGCAAGCGCCATATCGCTTTGCAAAAGAATTTGTGGCTCGCTCGTAAGAAGTTTTTCCTTGAACTCAGGATTCCGGCTTGCGATCCATGCCGCCACTTCGCTCAATGCTGGGACGACCTTTTCATTGTGCATCACCAACGCTGCGATTTGGTCGGCATTTAGTTTTCGTTGCAGCAAGAACAATGCCGCAAGAAATTCCACATACGTTTGATGTGCGAATCCTAAACGATCATCCGACCGCGCATTAAACAGACCCGTGCCCACCGTTTCACGCAGGAGATCCGCCGTAATCGTCATGCCAGTTGCTTCCGGCTGTTCCGTCTTATCGGCGATATCGTCACAATGAATGGCATCGTCCGGCAGATCCCCTAGATTGGGCGTGCATTGCACAGCTGTACGTTGAGCGAACATGCATACCGCGGCGATTCGCGCCGCCGTCGCCAATCGCTCCAAACTCGCACCAGGCCTCTGCGGATTTAGACTATTGCGCGAGCGACTCGATTCTTCACATAGGATCTGACAGCCTTCGCGATACAGCTCCCAGCGGCTTTGGGGCAATCCACGAGGCCGTCGGTATTGCTTCAAAAGAAATTCGAGCGTAATGGGTTTGATCGCAAGACCGCCAACTCCACGCTCTTTAATCTGAGCAAGAAATCCATGAGCATCGACGTCAGCAGCGATTTCGACATCCTGTTTGCGTAGAGGCGCGAGCTCGTACTTGCCGACGAGGTCTTTTTCAGACCACAATGGGCGCAATGCGCCTTCAAGGGGTGAGGGCAGCTCTGCCGTTCGACACGCAATTCGCAGACGAAGGTTCTTGATGGGTCCGTCCTGCAATTTTCCCACGAGGCGCAATGCGAAGTCTTTTTGCGCGCACTCGTCGAGGCTGTCGACGAAGAGCCGAAGATTGCAGTCACCGTTCATCCACAGCTTGAAATCGTCGTGCTCGAAAAGCTCTGTGTTTGGCTCGCGTTTGTATCGCAAGTCGATCGCAATCTTTTTTTCGATGATGTCCGCCGTGAGCCCTGGTTTGTCCGCAAGCTCCTTGATAACCGTCGATTTGCCCATACCGGGTTCGCCGAGTAGAAGCAGGCACGCCTTGTGATCGATTTCTTCGAAAGGAACGACATCCGAGAGGCGCATGCGCAGTCGCGGATCTTCCGGCACTTCGAGGAAACCATTCTGATCAAGCAGCATCCGCCCATCGGCCGGGCACCAGAATCGCTTCCATGCGTATGTGGATTTCTCGTTGTTCACGGTCATCTCGACAGCACGATGCGCGATATCTCATCCGGCATGTCGTGTCAATATGCGAAGAAGGCACCTGTATTACATACACTCACGTTCACGCACCCTGTAGAGGTAGTTCCACAGCGCATGATTTTTTTCCTTGTTCTTCGTCTACTACCATGGTAGTACTAACCAGGTAGTTCTTGAGCGGACATGGCAGACAGATGGACAGATGGAATGAGGAGGTCAGGGCATGACACACCTCGGCGATTTACAATTGGCGATCATGCGCGTGCTTTGGCAATTGAGCGAAGCGACAGTGACCGACGTGCATCAAGCTTTGCTGGACGAGCGGGGTTTGGCGCCGACGACCATTGCGACGATGTTGAAGAAGATGGAGGACAAGGGGGTGGTCGAGCATCGCGCGGATGGGCGGAAGTTTATTTATCGGCCATTGATTAGCGAGGATCAAGCCACACGGGGAATGGTCTCGGATTTGACGGAGCGGCTTTTTGGGGGTGACCCGTTGGCGCTCGTTTCGCATTTGATTTCGCGCCATGAGATACGCCCGGACGAACTTTCGGAGTTGGAGCGCATGATCAGCGTGGCCAAGAAGAAGGAGGGGAAGCGATGATCACCGTATTCGGGTGGCTCGTCACGTATTTGATTCACAGCACGCTTCTTTTGTCCGCGGCGTGGATATGTGATCGTTTCTTTTTACGGAATCGGCCGCATTGGAAAGAATTCGTATGGCGCGTGGCGCTCGTGGGCGGCCTGGTGACGGCGACGGAGCAAACCGCGATACCTTTTCGGCCATACGCGGGCACGGTTTCGCTAGCCAGTTTGGACGAGGAACCGGAAAACGCCGTCGTGGGTTTACAACCTGTAACGACGATCGTCATGCAAGAGACGCGTCATCCGCACGCCGTCGTGATTTCTCAGCAAACGGCGACGGCTCAATCGGCGGCATCTGCAAATTTGGCGCGGGTTTTCCCATGGCGCGCGGCGCTTGGCGCGTGGGCGGTTGGCGCAACCCTTTTGCTGGGCGTTTTTAGTTTGTCGTGGAATGTTTTGCGTAAACGCCTCTACGGGCGTCGCAGGCTAGAAACCGAGGCGATGGGGGATGTTCTTGCCGAGCTTGCAGCGCGTAGACCGGTGGTTCGGGCGCCGCTCATCAGCGCCACCGAGGAATTGACGGTTCCTGTGGCATTGGGGTTTCGTCGACCAGAAATAGTTTTACCGGAACGAGTGGCGCTCGAATTATCGACCAAAGCGCAAGAAAGCGTTTTAGCGCATGAACTCGGACATATCATACGTCGCGATCCGCTGTATCGTTTGCTGGTGGCGATTTTCGTGCGAATCTTCTATTTTCAACCGCTCAATTTCGTGGCTGCTCGAAAGCTTGCAGCGGCGGCGGAATTATTGGCGGATGATTGGGCTGCGGAACGAACGGCAAGGCCGCTCGACCTTGCCGAATGTTTAACAAAAGTGGCACGTTGGGCCATAACGGATACGTCGACCACGCTCGTGCCGGCTATGGCGTTGGGGACGAGCGAATTGCGGCAACGGGTGGAGCGACTCGTGAAGGGAGAATGGTTGTCCATGAGAACAAGAAGAACCGTGTGGGCTGGGCCGATTGCAACATTGTTGTTGACGGCGCTTTATTTGCTCGCGCCAACTGCGAGCGGCGTGGCGGAAGCAAGAGACAATTTGCCTCCTCCTCCGCCAGCAGCGCGTCGCGCGCCGCCTGCGCCGCCTGCACCGGCGGCTAGATTGGCGGATGCGGATGTCGACGTCGATGTCGACGACGACAACGACCAAGACGAACCTTGTGACGCGAAAAAACCGGCCAAAAAGAAGCACGCGCATCGCGGTCGCGAAAAACACACAGATAAACAAGCCCATCTCCCTTTCGGTCGCGGAATGACGCGTTGGGCGATGCCACCAATGCCACCGATGCCGCCAATGCCGCCGGTCGTCGTGGATTTCGACGATTCAGAATTGCCTGAGCCGCCCGAGCCGCCCGAGCCGCCGGAACTCGGCGATCTGGATGATATCGATGACGATGGCAATATGGCGGAACTCGAGCAAGACCTTGCTGAATTACGCGAGCAAATGGGCGAATTACGGGCCCAATTGCGCGACGTTCGGAAAAAAGCCATGACCGACGCGCTCGAAAGTGCGCGTGCGGCAATGAAGCAGGTCAAAGAGGCGCGGAAAGAGGCCGACAAGGCACGCAAGAAAGTTGAAAAAGCCGCGGAAGATGCAAAACATCGCGGGCTCGCTGACGATGACGACGACGATGACGATGACGACGATGACGACGATGACGATGACGACGATTCGAATTGACGGTTACAAAAGTGCCAGCAACCGTTGGTACGTTTACGAGAGCCGCACAATCCAATGCCGTCGTCGCGCGACAGAACGATGTGGCTCCCCGATACAACAGGCGTCTCGAACCACGATAGAAAAAACTCGAACCTCAGACTAGGATTCTTCGCGCTACCTTGCTACCGTCGAGTACGGAGCGTTTGGCGACAGCATGGTTTTCCTTCGTTTCTCTTGCGCACAAAACCTCTCGAAATTCCTGGCAATTGGCCTCGCTGGAACGTTTTTCGGCTGCGGCGAGGAGGCACCTCCTTACGATGTTTTGCCCCTGCGTGATGCACTTCGAGCGGCTCCCGAAGCGGTGGCGACACTGTCGGACGAATCGCGCCGCGAGCTCGCCTTGCGCTTGCGGGAAGCCGAACGTATCGACCCCGAGACGCTGACGTTTGCACCGAAAACGCTAAGCCTCGAGCCGCTCGTGTCGTCCGCCGACGCGGAGCGTGAAGCTGCAGGCAAGGACGCGCTCATGTTGGGCGAGATGCTGGCCACGGAGGGACATGGGTTATTGGAAATCCATGCCAGTGCCGAATTCGACATGGAGAATGCGCCGCCCATTTTCGTGCAAGGTAAAGCGACGGACTTTGTAGCGCCATTCGAAGAAGCTGCGCTGGCTGGGCAAGCAGGAAAAACCTTGCGCGCTTTCGTGGCCCGTACACATGCGAAAAACGTCGTACGTATGACGGGTTTGCCCGTGGCAGCCGTGGCATGGAACGACAAAGTTTATGTGAATGAATCGTGGCTCGTTGCGCTGTCGGCACTCGAAGACACTTGCGTTGCACCGCCGACCCCTGAAATGCCTAGTGGATTCGATGGGATTCCAGGCTCCAATCCCCTTTCGGTCGACTTCAGCCCTTTCGAATTGCCAAAAACGCTGAATGCTTGCACGGTGCAAGTGAACAAAACGTGCGCTTGTGGTCAGACCATGTCCTGCTCGCACGAGCCGACCGATCAAACATTTTCTGATGCTAATGCCGAATGCGCTTGGGTCAATCAACAATCGGCCAATGCCTCGGCCATTTGCATTCTTGCGCTCCTGAGTTTGGATAACGTCAAAGAGTGCGTCGAATCAGCGTCGCCTGCTTGCAGCTTGATGCCGGTGAACAATCGTGACGGAGCCGTACTGTTTGCAACGGATCAACAATGCGTTTCGATCCTCGATAACTGTCTTCACGACGGAAATCCGCAACCGCCGGTGGTCAATTCGTCGAGTGGCAGTGATGCTTGCGACGATTGCAAATATTGCGATAACAAAGGCGACGATTGCGGGGAATGCTTGAATGATAGCCAACTGTGGGCGGAAGTGTGCGTGTTGTGTCTCGATATTTGTGGAGCGTGTGCAGATAGTGCCAATGACCAAACGGCAGCGAATGAATCGGCGTTCAAGTTTGCTACGGTGCATTCAGTCAATCAATGCAGCGTGCGCCGACCGTCGCCTAAGTCGCCACTTCCAGCGCCCGTAGGGACGGCCATGTGGCTCTTCGCCCCGGTCGCGTATTTGCTCGCGCGCTCGCGGAGGCGGATGTGAAAACTTCGAGCGTTTCCGCATTTTTCATCGGTTTCGGATTACTTATGCAATCGTCGACCGCGTTTGCACAATCGACGACACAACCATCGCGACTTTTAATCGCTTCGAGTGGCGCGGGGGATGATTCGTTGTCTCCAGCGCAATCGAAGAATTACCAGCTCGCAGCCAACAAGCGTCATCTAGGCATTGGTTTGTCCGTGAGCCCTTTGATTGTCGGAAGCCGCTGGGAAATCGCTAATGGCGGCGTCATTACGACGGATGTCGTGTGGCGTCGAGCGTTCAACAATCAGAATCGAATCGAATTGGGCGGAGTTGCTCGATTCGCGTTTACACCCGATGCGGTGCTCGTGGGTGGAGGTATTCCGTTCCGTCTCGTTTTCAAGATGCACGAACGACTCGAAGTGAACCTGGGCATCGAATTGTCTTACACGCGGATTTCTTTTGACCTCCCCTTTTTCCCTCCAAGAAATGGCTTCACTTCGACCATTCGCTGGGAAATCGGATATTTGCTCGATCCCAAAGTATCCATTGGCATCACGCCTATAGGTTTCTCGGC
>JANORL010000634.1:0-10113 GCA_031415295.1 Polyangiaceae bacterium
CGTCGCCTTGGCGTGGCGGATGACAAGGAGTTCCATTTTGAGGTTATTGGTTACTAGTTATCGGTTATTCGGTGGATTCAAGAATGCATTTCCCAGTACGGCGGCGGCTAATGCAGCCAAACGACGAACGGCCAAAAGTGCAAGCAAGAATATCTTCAGCAGCATGGGTACGTCCATTTCGAAATTGTGCGGATATCAATCGACCGACGCGATGGAGAGTTATACCAAAAAGGCCGCCACATCCCGGGGAATGTACAGTACGCTGAAGGAATTGTGTTACAGTACTGGAAAAAATCTCGACAGTGAATTGGTCGATCTCGTCAATGCAGGAACGCCAGGTGTTTTCTCAAAAGAGTTCCTCAGTCAACTGCAGAACGTCAACAGTAGCAAATACGATGATTACGTTTCAGAAATGATGCCCAACGCCAAAACTTCGCTTGACTGGGCGGAATCTGCCGCCGAAGCAAAGGCGAAGAAAGCGGTCCAGGACGAGTTCATCGAGAGTATCGATTACGATCACTTCGACAACGAAATCATCAACTACAAATCTTTCATGACGGATGACCTAGCCATTGATACGGTCATGCGTACGACGTTTTATACGGCAATGAAAGAGATGAGTGATGCCGCCGAAGACGCGGCATCGAAAGAACTAGCTCGTTCACTTGGATACGTCGCGTTAAAGAAATCATTTTCGCAAATCTTGTGGAAATACACCATTCGTAATGGGGGTCTCATTGATTTCGATTGGGGGAATGGATTTGCTTACGATAGCAGCACAAACCGTCAATTTTCAGAAAAATGGTGGGCCAGCCAAGAAATTTGGGGCGAGGAACTCTGGAGCGCCAGTGACCTCGGGCTCACCGAAACCGAGGACAGCGAGTATTGGGAAGAGTCCTACGTGGAAGGTGACGGCACGGATGACGATTATTGGTACGTCGACGTAGCTGACGATTCTTCTTCGACGAGTTCCGACGGCACGGCAAGTGATGATGACGAATCCGACGACGAAGACGATTATTGGTACGGAACGGACGCCAACGCGGACGCAGCGGAGTGAGCCATGGCCAAAGCAAAAGATCCTCTCGCAATGATGCCCGCTCCCGTGCGCGCCAAACTCATGAAGGGCGTAGCCATGAACGTGCTTGGCCCCATGGCCGGCGCGGCATTTGTCAAACAAATGGACGCGGTTCAGAATTGGAAAGGCCGGCAGCTTGGGGACGCGACCGAGCCCGAAAAGAATTTTTGGAAAGGCGCCTGGCGAATTTACGAGATTGAGTAACAAATGAAGCTCATCAATTCAACCGTGTATCCCGCGAAACTCATGAAAAACATTTCGCCGCAAAATCGGCGGATGATGTCGTGTATCGTCGCGCGCGCTCTGTATGACGTCACGTCCGACGGGCAACTCGTGCCGATGGCCGAACAAAAGTGGCCCGTTGATGCGGAACCATGCGATACACCTTTTGGACCGCGTGGTGGAGACAAACCATTTTATATGGGCGGGGTCGACGTATTGCTCGGTGGACGCGTGTATCAACCGAATCGCCGTGTCGAAAGTCGCCTCGATGTCGAAATCGAAGTCGGACGCACGTTTCGTAGGCATCTAGCCATTTTTGGTGATCGTCGCTGGACTCGTGCCAAAGACGGCTCGCTCGTTGCCTCAGCGCCGGAAGTTTTCGGATCGATGCGCCTCAGTGACACGCTGACGTACGGCGGACTAGCCAAGACCAAAGACGGCCAACCAGTGCCATACGGACTCAATCCGCGCGGTCGAGGGTATTTCCTGGACGAACTTTCCGCCGAGGGACAGTTGCTGCCGAACATCGAGGATCCGGATCAGTTCGTTACACGGTTTGATGATCGTCCCACGCCACCGGGCATTGGATATTATCCCGAAGGCGGCGCGTTACGGCCCATGGCGGCTATCGACCATCCTGGTCTTGCTGGTATTCTTGGACAAACAGGAGCCAAAGGTGGCGTTTTGCCGACTGTGCCTGCCGACACGTCCATTGGTCCGGACAATCTGACGCCGAAATTATTTAATCAGGCGCATCCGAACATGGTCATTCCCGCCGAAAAGAGTCCAAAACCGGGTGACATGATTCGTTTGTCGCATGGGCGCAAAGACGGGACGAACCTCGTGTTCGTATTGCCAAACCGCGGATTCCATCTGCACGTGCAACTCGAAAACCGCGAAAAAGTCGTGCCTTTGCACCTCGATCAAATCGGCATCATCGCGGGCGAAGCGCAAGTATTGTTGTCGTACCGCGTCGTCATTGATTACCGCCTCGTTCGCCACGAGCGGCGCGTATGCACTTTGTACGAAGGTCCCGTGCCCGAAGAACTTCCCGCCCCATATCACCGCGATTTACGCGATGATTGGGATGGCGACCTCTGGGGCAAAGCAGAAAACTCGTGAACTGTTCGAATCGTTTTTGTCGTTCGATTGTCGATACCGCAGGCCAAGGAGAAAAGCATGTCCGACGTAACCAAGCTCGAAGCCCATTTTTACGTTGGAGGCGAGGATTCGCCGCTCGTCGTACGCGCGCTGCAAGGACGCGAAGCAATATCGGAGCTGTTCGAGTTTGAAATCGATCTGCATGACACGAATGCAGCGTTCGATTTCGATTCGATCCTGGGGGAAGCGGCACATGTCGTTGTTACTTGGGGAACGCTCGAACGGCATTTCGATGGAATTATTACCCACTTCGAACAACTCGAAACCAGCGACGAAGGCGCATTTTATCGCGCAACCCTCGCACCACGTGCGCTTCTTGCGGATCTCGGCACCAGCTACCGCGTCTTCTCTGCCGTAACGGTGCAAGAAATCATCGAATCGGTGCTGACGGAGCATGGAATCAAAGACGTCCGGTTTTCGCTTGCCGATTCCTATTCGAAACGGGATGTTGTCATCCAATATGGTGAAAGCGATTGGGCGCTCATTTCCCGATGGATGGAAGCCGAAGGCATTCGCTACTTTTTCGAGCATTGCGCCCAAGGCCATACGCTGGTCATCACAGATGCCGCAACGACGCACGAAACGATCGACGGCGACGTTACGTTGACGTACCGCAAAGAAGCCCTCGACGCGGGGGAAAACGTGATTGGTTTCGAATTGGCTCAGCGTCTGGTGCCGGCAAAAGTAAGCGTGCGTGATTACGCGCTCGATGATCCTCGCTCGGCCCCCCATGAAGAAGCGCACATCGAAAGCGCTGGCGGCATTTCACGATTCGATTTTCCAGCGAAAAACGCACAAAAGCGACTGGATGCATTACGCACGGGACAAAAGAAAGGGCGCGGTAAAGCGAGCACGATTCGGTTTGCCCCCGGACGACGTTTTACGCTGGATGGGCATTCGCGGACCAGTTACAACGACTCGTGGGTGCTTACAGGTGTCGAACACGAGGGTTCATTTCTCGACGGGAAATCAGCTTATCGCGTGTCGTTCGAAACGGTGCCGGGAAAAATTACGTACAGACCTGAAAGAAAAACTGCTTGGCCGCGCATTTTCGGCGCCCAAATGGCCAAAGTCGTCGGACCGGCGGGAGCTGAAATTCATACCGACGAAAGCGGTCGGGCGCTGGTCACGTTTTCCTGGGACGCGTCCGCCACGGAAGTTTGGATTCCGTTGTCGCAAGTCGCTTCGAGCCAAGGGTTTGGTACGATGAACCTGCCGCGTGTCGGGGATGCGGTGCTGGTCGAGTTTTTCGACGGTGACCCCGACAGGCCTGTCATTACTGGCCGAATGTACCACAAAGTCAACGTGCACCCTTATACGCTGCCCGGAAACAAAACGAAAACCGTTTTTCGCGACGCCTCGACACCCGGCGGAGAAGGCTACAACGAATTCATGTTCGAAAGCGCCAAAGGAGCGGAAGAAATTTATCTTCGCGCCGAACGAAATACTCGAACGGAAGTCCAAAACGATGCGACCCGGCATGTCAAAAACGATGATTCGCTCACGGTTGACGGAGAACGCAAAGTTTCCGTCGCCGGAAGCGTAACGACGAGCGTGAGTGTCGATGATTCGCTCACCATTGCGGGGGAACAAAACGTTTCCATAGGGACAAACCAATCCATTGCTGTAGCTGGCGATCGAGCGTTGGCAGTGACTGGCGATTTGGACGACGTTGTGGAAGGTGATCGCAGCGCGAGCATCACCGGATCGGATTCCCTCATGATATCCGGAAATGCGAGTTCGACGATTGAAGGCAATCGATTCGCATCGATTTCGGGATATGATTTCACGGCGGTAAGTGGCAGCGTGGCCCAAAGCATTTCGGGCGACAAGCAAACCATCGTCGAGGGGGAAACGTACGAATCTCATGGTTCGTTGACGGTTACTGTCACGGGAGAAACGTCGTACACCTATAGCGGCGATATGACCTTGGAATCGTCCACGATCCAAAAGATCGGTGCGCCGAAGATTTACATCGCTGCGGGGACAAACCTTTACCTGCGGGCGCTCGAATCCATTACACTCGAAGTGGGCGATTCGAAGCTGACGGTGCAAGACGGAAAAATTACCGTAACAAACGGCGATTCTGAAAAGATATTGTCGGGTAGTACCATTTACATGAATTGTTGAGCCATGAAAACCAGCGAAACAAGTTACGAAACCACAGTGAATGAACTCGATTCCGAGGCCCCGGCTTCGCTTCCCGCATTGCTCGCGGATATCGCCTCGCCGCGCTCGGAATCGACCACGCAACGGATGGCGCTTTCGTCGGGGCGCGTGGTTGAAGCAGACGTGGAAGGCTCAGGTCGCGATCGCTTCACGATTCGGAGTGTCACGGGTGAGGTCGAGTTACAGATTTGTATGACCGACAGGGGACCGCTTTTGCGGTTTAGGGCAGCCGATGTGGAACTCGAAGCGACGCGGGACGTGAAGGTGCATTGCGAAGAATTCCACGTCAAAGCGGAAAAACATATCGTCCAAGAGGCGGGTGGTGACTTTCGGCAGCGAATTGGTGGTCAGGCAGATGTGAAAGTACGCGGTCGTATGACGCTCGCGGCGCGTGAAGCGCGGCTTCAAGCAAAACGTGGCAATGTGCAAATCGAATCGAACGAAGACGTCGAAGTTCTTGGCGAACGCATCAAATTGAATTGTTGAAGGCCTACGCGGGTTCGATACCCGGACTACTAGGGCGCTGCGCCAAAGTGCGCGCTTTTTCGAGCTGATCGAGATAACCAAATATTTGCGTGTCCAAATGTCGTGGCACCGAGGATCTCGAGGCAATTTCATCAAGAATCACGGTGCGGGCGTGATTTAATAGTCCCAGCGTTTCGACACGTAATCGTTGTGCTTCTTTACGCTGTGTGGCGTCGGCATCCGCGGGTTGTTCCAAAAGTTTTTGCAGTTTCGCTCCCGCCTCGACAAACGCTGACGCCCAGGCGTGCATCGTTCCGCCCACCACGGGTACGCGCATCAAGTCCGTCGCCAGCGCCGGAAGTGCTGCTTTGCGCCGCAATGCCGCCTCCGCTTCATCCGCATAACTATCGTGCAATTGTTCCAGTGACGGAATGAGGCTCGCGCGAATATGCATGATTGCTTCGAGCACGTCGGTGTCGATGTTTGGTAGGTGCAAGTAAGCTTCGGTGAGGTAATAAATCGCGGTGCCGTAACCATCGTGCTCAGCATCGAAGGTTGCCAGCAGTTCTGGCACGGGTTTTCCCTCGCCAAACTCTGTCGGAAGAGCGTCCATCTGCGCACGTTTCTGCTTCAAAAGGTCTTCGTACGCTTTTCCGACGCGTGTGAGCGCAAGGGCCGCTTGTCGAGTCGTGAGCAGATCATCGAGGCCCTGTTTCAGGTCGCCCAGTGTGAGCATTTGGAAACGACGCATGTCGCGCTCCACTGCCACGGCGGCCGGTCCAATGCAAGAGAGAAAGGCAGCGAATTGCAGCTACCGAGACCCCGATCGCGTTATGGCCACGAGCATTCGGACGAGCGTTACAGCTTCTTTGGCAAGCGCCGGTACGTCGCGATACGTCAGCGTTGCATTGGTTGTCTTGTGCGTATGTCCGTACAAACCGGTTACAAACACGCCTCTTAACAGGTGAGCGGGAAGGCCCCGAGCGAGCGTGAAAGCATGTTCGTACGGAATGACGTCGTCGTCGGCGCCGTGAATGAGATCGACCGGGCAACGCACGTGACCAAGAAGGCGTTGCGGATCCAGCCAGGAAAAACTGTCCGCGGCCTTGACGATTGCCGCGTCGACGATCGATTGCGTATCTCCTTCCAAACCCGTTGCTGCGTAATACAAAGGCAAGAGATTCTCAGGCAAACGTTTGGCGATGTCGCGTGCAACCACCTGCCAACGACCATCGACTTTCATCTCGGGTTTTCCCCACGTTGCTTCGACGTACGCTCGAAGTGCTGCAAAAAGCTCCGTGGGGTCTTCCGGACGACTGTCGAAATACCGCATCAAATTCATGAAAACGACGGGTCGATTCAACGGATCGTGCGCCGTGCCAGGACGTCCATTGATGCAAAACCGCATCGTGTCCTCGAAATCGGCGTACCCGCCAAACACGATTAACGAACCGACATCAGAAGCAACGGGCGACGCCGACGCGAGCCATAACGACGGCAAAGATCCAAAAGAAATACTAAATACCCCCGGGCGCCCAGCCGGACGATCGGGCAATGCTTCGAGCGTTTTCCATGCGCGGAGCGTGTCGTCGAAGACGCGTTTGTCCAGGATGAGCGACGTAAAGTCAGGCAAACGTGGGGCGAGAACGACGATACCCGCGGCAGCGAGGATACGCGCGAATCGATCCATCCGCGGATCCAGCGGTCCCAAGAAATGCAAACCAGGCACCAGCAACAGCGAACCGATACGTCGGTCATCTCGGTTCGACCGATACACGAACGCCGAAAAGGGACGATCGTTGGAGGTCAAAGCTTCGATGATCACTTCGTTCCGCTCGACGTCCTTCGGCACTTCGTGTGTGTCACTCCATGGGCCAAGCCATCGTCCGAGCAGGTACATCGCCGACAATTGATGGATGGGTTTGGGGGGCGTCATGGAACCTCGAAACCAGTCTTGTGGCGCTCCATGTAGCCATACGACGAACGGAGAGGGTGGGTTATCAGGCGTAACGAGCGGTGTGATGCTAGGCAGGACGATCGTATGCGGAGTAAATCCGACAAACGCAGCGCAACGCGCATCAGCCTGATAAACACCCGCTGAAGCAAGCCCCCAAAGCCGCAGCGTTTTGGTAACCTGCGCGCTCGATGGCCGTCGACAACGCGCGTGATCCTGCCGGTGAGATTGCCGCTTTGGCACCAGGCACTGTGTTTCACGGTGTTTACGAGGTCGTTCGGTGCCTCAAAGCCGGGGGCATGGGCGCCGTGTACGAAGTTCTGCAGACCAGCACGCAGCGATATCGCGCGCTGAAAGTGATGCTTCCGAGCCTCGTCTCGGATCCCGAGATGCGTGCTCGCTTCGAGCTCGAAGCAAAAATCGCTGCGGGAATCGAGAGTGAACACATCGTCGAAACGATGGACGCTGGCATCGATCAAGCGACGAGCATGCCGTTCATCGTGATGGAACTTTTGAAGGGTGAAGAGCTCGGTGCGCTGCTGAAAGAACGCAAGAGGCTCTCGCCCGAAGATGTCGTCACGTACTTGAGTCAAGCGGCACTCGCGCTCGATCGAACACACGCAGCGGGCATCATTCATCGTGATCTCAAGCCGGAAAATCTGTTTTTGACTCGGCGCGACGACGGTTCTCCGCGGGTCAAGATCCTCGACTTCGGCGTTGCGAAGATCGTCGCCGATGGGTCTGTCAATGCAAACTCGACGAAGACCGTAGGGTCGCCGTTGTACATGGGGCCCGAGCAGATCTCGGGCGATCAGAAGATTGGACCTGCGGTTGATCGATACTCGCTCGCGCACATCGCGTTTACGTTGCTCGTGGGCAAACCCTATTGGCACGTCGAAAGAAAAGCTGCGGAAGGCATTTATCCATTCATGATGCAGCTCGTGAAAGGTGCGCAAGTGGCCGCGAGCGTGCGTGCTTCCGTGTATGGCGTGCGTTTGCCCGAAGCATTCGATCCTTGGTTTGTCAAGGCCACATCGTCGGAAGTTTCTCAGCGTCACGACAGTGCAGGAGGGATGATTGTCGAGTTGGCGCATGTCTTCGGTATATCGGCGCCAGTAGGCTCGTTGACGCCTTTGCCTCGCGCGCCTTTGCCCACTGCACCAGTGTCGTTACCGTCTCCTGCGAGTCTCGCGCCGACACTCGTGAAGTCGATGGTCGCCTCCGCAAGCGCTCATTTTACGGAAGAAATCACAAAAAAAGATGCCGCTCCCGTGATGGTTCGTAGTGAAGAACCATCGCTGCAACCGGTGTCTGTCAACAAAGTTGCGCGACCGTGGGTCGTTCCGATGTCGTTGCTCGTCGTTGGAATCGGGGGCATTGCGGGCGCGTTCTTGTTGTGGCCTGATCCGACACCATCGACGCCCGCGGCTTCGTCCGAATCCACACGAATACCCGTCGAACAGGCTCGTTCTGCGGCAGGCGTAGTCGCATCGTCCGCGCCCGTTGAACTTGCACCGACCACATCTTCGATCACCTCCGTCGTATCGCCGCCGAAGTCTGCAGCACCGACTTCGTCAACAACCACCAGTGCTTCGCCACGAGCGTCATCCACGGCATCTTCGAAACCAATCCGTCCCAAAGGAAACGATGTGCTCGACCAGTATTAGAACTCGAATCGTATCCGCCGTCGCGCTTCTTGTTGCGGTTTCCACGAGTGTTTGTCCGGTGTACGCTCAAGACAAACTGCGCGATCCCGCCGCGGCAGAAACGTTGTACGTGAGTGGTCGGAAGCTCGTGGGGGAAGGAAACTGGACCGAAGGTTGTGAAAAATTTCGAGCGAGTTTGGAGCTGAATCCGGCGGTGAGCACGCTCGTCAACATTGCGAAGTGCAGCGAGCATGAAGGCAAGTTGACCCAAGCGTTGGTCGAGTATCGGCGTGCGTCGCAGTTGAACCAGGACACGTTGGGTGAAGAGCGCAAGCGCAAGCTGGAGCAAGTGGTGAAGGAGAGCATCGCGGCGCTCGAACCGCGGATTTCGCGTGTGCAGCTCGTCGTAGCCAATCGACCAAGCGGTATCGAGATCAAGCGAGATGGTTTGACGCTACCGATCGCCACGATTGGCGAAACGATTCCGCTTGACCCGGGCGAGCATGTGTTTGTCGTGACTGCACCAGGGTTTCGGACCGAAGAGCGCAAGGTTGTCTTGAAAGAAGGCGAATCGCAGGCGATCGAGTTGCCGCTCGTGGTGGAAGAAACACGGATCGACAAGGTGGTGCTTCGGGTGGGCAAGCCTGTTGTCGACAAACCTATCCTCGACAAACCCATCGAGAAAGACAAACCTGGTGGGGCGCCCGTGTGGGCGTTTGTGGCGGGTGGCGTCGGACTTGCGGCATTGGGCGGAGCGATTTATTTCAAGCTCGACCAGGCCGATGCGGAAGAAGCATTGAAAAAGAATTGCGGCGAGAAGCTTTTGTGCGATCCGAATGGGCCATACAATCCCGCGGACGACAATGCGCGGAAAAACCGTTCTTTTGGTTTGTTCTTGGGTTTTGGCGTGTTGGGCGCGGCGGGAATTGGAACGGCGATATTCGGGTTTGCGCAAAGTCGTGGCCCGGCCAAACCGAAACAGCAGAGTGTATTCGTGTTGCCGTATGTGGGACGTGGGGATGGCGGCGTGGTTGTGCGAGGAGCGTTTTGACAATGAGCAAACGTATCGACTCAAGGTATTTGCTCGCGGCAGCAGCCGTTTGTTTGTGGGGTTGTCCCATTGACGATGCGCGTTTTTCGTCTACTGGCAGCACGAGTTCGAGTGGTTCGAGCAGTGGCGAATCGAGCAGTTCGAGTGCGAGTGGCAGTTCGAGCAGCGGCAGTGGAGCTGGTGGTAATGGCGGCGTCGGAGGAATGGGCGGTGCTGGGGGAATGGGCGGCGGCGCGTCTTCGAGCAGTAGCACTAGTCCTAGATCAAGCGCTACATCCTGATCGAGCCCAAATTTCCTGCTTTTTCTCGAAGGCGCGATGCGCGTTTCAGGTGAAGCACGGTGAGACATTGTCATATTTGATGACAA
>JANORL010000635.1:0-29940 GCA_031415295.1 Polyangiaceae bacterium
CGGCCACGCCCTTCGTGCTGTCCTCGAAGCCGCCGGCATCACGGTCGATGGTCCGGTGAAACTCGGTGGTGCGAAAGAAAAACGCCTGCTCGCAGCACATCGATCCGAGCCGCTGACGACGCTTCTCGGTGCACTCGGAAAAGACAGCGACAACTTCTACGCCGAGATGATTTTCAAGTCGCTTGCCGGTGGAAACAATAGCCGTCCGGCAAGTACCGAAGCGTCCGCACAAGCCGTTACAGGATTGCTCAAGGAAGTGGGCGCGTTCGAGGAAGGGATTGTCGTGAAAAACGGCTCGGGCTTGTTCGACGCCAACCGCGTCACGGCTTGGTCCACGACGCAGCTTTTACGAACGGCCATGCGTGACACGTCGATCGCTTCGGACTTCGTCGCACAACTGGCAACAGGTGGCGTCGATGGGACGCTTCGTGGTCGGTTTCGTTCGTGGTCAAACAAAGGTGCCGTGCGAGCCAAGACCGGGACGCTGAACAGCGTGGCGTCTCTGTCTGGCTACGTGCTCGCCCCGCCAGGTCGCGACGCCCTCGCATTCTCCATTCTGGTAACGGAGATCCCGGGCAAGGTGAGTAGTGCGCGTCCGCTCATCGATAAGATCGTCGAGGCCGCAGCGAAGGAACTTTGGGCAGATCGTTGATCGAGCAACGATGGCGCGACTTGCGCAAGGTTTGCCCGGGCAATTGCACACGATGTCGCGCGCCATGACATTCACGTCGCGGTGTGTATGACCGAAAGGCTACACAGGGGTGCGTAGCCTTTCGGTTGATCTGATGCGGGGGTCTGATGCGGGGGAAGAAGGCGCGCCGCGAGGTTTGGCGCGCCCGATCGAGAGGGTGTTTGTCAGGCGTCGCTAGCGTTGTGATGCTAGGGAGGACGACGGAAGCGTACATCGTACGCTGAGTAAGTCCGACCGACGCATCGCAACGCGCAGCAGCCTGGAAACCACCCTCTCAGTAGTAGTCGCGCATCTGCTTGCGGATCTTCACGAGCGCTTGTTCTTGCAGCTGGCGAATGCGTTCACGCGAGAGGTTGTACTTGTCGCCGATTTCTTTCAGTGTGAGTTCGTCCTCGTCGTCGAGACCAAACCTCCACCGAATGATGCGCGATTCGATGGGGGTCAGCGTCGTGAGTAGTCGCCGCACCTCGTCGCTCCACTTGCGATTGGCTAAGTGATCGAACGGCGAAAGAGCGTTTTCTTCCTGCAAAAAGTCGATGAACTTGCGTCCATCTTCATCACCGACGGGTCGGTCGAGCGAGAACGGCGTTTCCGCGTAGAAATCCTTGACCTTGTCGAGTTTTTCGCGCGGAACTCCAGTTTCTTTCTCGAGTTCTTCGATCGTCGGTTCATGGCCCGTACGCGCAATGATCGCCTGCGTGGCACGAGCAACGCGGTTGTACGTGTCGAGCATGTGGACAGGAATGCGAACAGCGCGGCCCTTGTCGGCAAGAGCGCGGCTGATGGCATGTCGAATCCACCACGAGGCGTACGTCGAGAAGCGGTAACCACGGTTGTGATCGAAACGCTCGACGGCCTTCATGAGACCGATGTTGCCTTCTTGAATGAGGTCGATCAGCGGCAAACGACCTCGGTTGTAACGACGAGCGATCGAGACGACGAGGCGAAGGTTTGCCTTGACGAACCTGTTTTTTGCGTCGTGCTGCGCTTGGAAAGAACGGTCGACGCGATCGAGGTACCGACGATACGCGCCTGACATTGGCAGCGTCGGACGAGCCGGACGCAGAATGCCTTCTTCGTCGTCGCTAATCGTGTCCTCGTCGAAGTCGGGTTCGCGCACGAGGTCTCGAGCAATATTACCGGCGCGTCCCATCCAAAGCCGGTCTGAATCGGGCAAACGAACGACCGTTGCGAGTTCGCTGGCAAGCTGTGCCCACTGTTTTTCTTGTTCAGGAGCGAGCTTGTACTTTTGCTTTTTCGCATGTCGCACGAGCTTTTGGAGCTCTTGCACTTGCGGGGCTTTCACCTCTTCTTCGCCTGCTTTCGCAACGTCTTCAGCGAGCGCTTCGAGGACGTATTCAGCAGCGGGCAAGTACGAGAGCAACGCGACCCAATGATCGATCTCCGTGCGCTCGACCATGCGGGCTGTATCGAGTTCCTCGTCGGGGCCCATCACCGGATGCAGCGCCATGTCGCGGAAATACCGCGCAAGCATGGAATCGCCGCCGCCTTCTTCGATGTCCTTCAGCTCGCGCTCGTTGTTCGGCCGCGGTGTGTCGGGACGCGTGAGCGGAGTGAACTCGAGGTCGATGAATTCGGCAACCGAGGGTTCGGGCTCGATTTGCGGCGGTCGCAGTGCCGGCTCCTCCGCTCCCTCTTCGTCGATCATGCCAAGATCCATGTCGCTTGCCGCGATCGGTTCTTTGTGAGGCGAAGAAGGTTTGGCACTCGCAACCGTGTTTTGAGTTTCCTCTTCAACGGCGGGTTTTTCCGGAACGTTCTGGTCTTTGGCGCGGCGCTCATTGGTTGCGCCGGGGCGACGTGCGGGAACTACGGCCGAACGAAGCCGAGATTGCAATGAACCGGGGCGCGAAGCCTTGGCTGCACCAACGCGGGTCGTGGTCTTGGTTGAGGGGCGGTTTGCTTCCGGGCGGCGTGCAGTCGACGTGCTCATCGTGCTCTTCGTTGCGTTGGAGGTTTTTTCGTTCATTTCTTCGAGGTCGGTCTTGCGAGAGTGGAAGCTCTCACGAGAATCGAGCGGAAGCCGTTTCGAACTCGTCGTCGGGGATTCGGTGCTCGCCATAGTTGCCTCGGAAGCACCACCCCGCGGAGGCCACAACGGGGTGCGGTGCTCGTTGATTCCAACTGATTTGCTTCGAAGTGAACTTTGCTTGCCAAAACGACCGTTCACAGATGCAATGTGTGAGGCAAGATCAGTCGGGTTTACGGATTTTTCTGCAAATTTCGTGCCGATCGCGTCGTCTTGACTGCCGGTCCGTACCGTTTGGTTCGGATTCTTACTGGTCGACGCGTCCCGGGACGGTCCAGTCAGCAGGCCACGCAAGCGTTTTCGGCTGGCGCGTTTCGCATCGGATGGTCGACGGTTACTTCGTTGATCGCCTTTTTTCATGGCTTTCACGCCTCCGAAACGTGACGCCCATCAAGACGGGCTCTGCATGACTCTCATGTCTTCGACGAACGGCATTCACATCTGTGAAATGCCCGAATGATGCTTGCTACAACTCATCCTTGGAGGATGATCCGCAGCAATCGTTGCTTGGGTCTGGTCGAATGTTTTTGGTACTTCGGCGCAACTCGCGCGACTTGCAGTCTCGATCCACAGACGAGACCCACGAAGCACCGCATCATCCTATTTTTCTATTTCTATCGATGTCGGTGGGGACAGCGTAAAGCCCCAGGCAGCGCCTGATTCACATACGGTCAAACCCGGACGTCACTTCAGTGCATAAATGCACGTTCGAGTCGAATCACACTTGCGCGCTATTTGACGACCGACCTGGCCATTCGATCCACTGGCCACGAACTGCGCCTACCACCTCTCGGCCTATAAGGACGCGCAAGGCGATGTGCAAGGGGCGCACACCGACGGATCCACCATCGACGGCGCTGTTAGAACTGCGACAAGAAACGCGGATCACTTTCGAACAACAAACGAATGTTCGGAATTCCGTACCGCAACATCGCCAGTCGCTCCAAACCCAGCCCAAAGGCAAACCCCGTGTACCGCTCGGGATCCACGCCACACTTCCGAAATACGTCCGGGTGAATCATCCCGCAGCCAAGCACTTCCAGCCAACCTGTATGTTTACAAACGCGACATCCTGCATGAGTGCCATCCGGGCGTGCACAAAACACACACCCACAGTCGACTTCCGCACCTGGCTCGACAAACGGAAAATAACTCGGTCGAAAACGTACCGGTATCCCCGAACCATAAAGACGCTCAATGAATGCCGTGATGACGCCCTTCAGTTCCGCCATGCTGACGTGCTCGTCGACGAGGAATCCATCTATCTGATGAAACATCGGCGAATGCGTCACATCGTCGTCACGGCGGTACACGGGGCCCGTCCCAACAACGGCCAAAGGCGGTTTGCGGAGCGCAAATTCACGGGGCTGAATGGTCGTTGAATGGGTGCGCAAGAGCACTTCCGGGCCGAGCCAAAAGCTATCTTGCATGTCCGTAGCTGGATGATCCGGAGGAAACGCGAGCTTGCCGAAGTTGTTGTCTTCGATCTCGATTTCTGGACCTGACTCCGCGACAAACCCGAGATCACGAAAAATGGCCAGCAGCTCATCCCGCACTTGAGCGATGGGATGAAAGTGGCCACGACCAACCTCGGTGCGTCCGGGCAAACTTAGGTCGAGCGGCAATCCGCGCAGCTCCGCATCACGTGCCGCACGAGCGATCTCGCGTAGACGCGCTTCGAAAACCGCTTCGACCTCGTTCTTGAACGCATTGACTCGACTTCCGACGGCCGCTTTTTTGTCCGCCGGAACGTGACGCATGAGCGCCAGGATGGCCGTAAGGTCGCCTTTTTTGCCGAGCACGTGCGCGTGCTCGACACGGAGGGTCGGTTCACTCGATGCGGCAGCGAACGCGTCGCGATACCGTGTACCGAGTGCCTCGAGACCCTCCTCGATGGCCTTGACCGGATCCTTGTCGCTCACGCGTACGCCTCAGCTGGCCGTCGCGAGTTTCACGATGGCGCTGAACGACGCCGCATCATGAATCGCGAGGTCCGAGAGGATCTTGCGATCGATCATGATGCTCGCCTTCTTCAAGGCGTTGATCAGACGCGAATACGTCGTGCCGTTTGTCCGGGCGGCGGCGTTGATACGCGCGATCCAAAGCTTGCGGAAGTCCCGCTTCTTCAAGCGGCGGCTGATGTAACCGTACTCCCAGGAGTGTCGAAGAACTTCGACTGCTTGGCGATAACGGTTTTTCCTACCGAGATGAAATCCCTCGGTCTGGTTTAGAACGCGGTTACGACGGCGACGGGCTTTGAACCCACGCTTTACACGCGGCATTTTAGTTTACCTCTTCCTTGCTCGTAGTGCTTGCAGTGGTTCAGCCGTACGGGAGGAGGAGCTTCACACGGACCGCCATCGTCTTATCGACCATGTCGTTCTTGCGGAGACGACGGCAACGCTTCTTGCTCTTCTCCTGCATCCCGTGGTTCAAGCCGCATTTGCTTCGGCGGATCTTGCCCGAACCGGTCACCCGGAATCGCTTTGCAGCGGCCCGGTTTGTCTTCATCTTGGGCATGGCTTGCCTTCTCGCTCTACGAGTGGGCTCGCGCTCTCCAAGGCCTCGTCTCGACCGTCGAGACAAAGTTCGAACCAAGGGAGATGCGCGGGGTCGCGTTTATGGCGGAGACCAGTGGGGGTTGTCAAGGCAAAGGCGACGAATTGCACTCGTTGAACATTTGGGACTTCCGTTCCCTTCGGCGCCGTTCGCCCCAAACCCCAGGTGCTAGGCTCGCGCCTGATGCTGGTTCGCGCCACCTTTGAAGAAGCCGGAACGGACGGAGCCGCCGTTCGGACACCGGTAAACTTCCATGCAGGTCTGTCGCTGCTGGAAGTCGCGCGTTCGAAAGGCATTTCCATCAACGCTCCGTGTGGAGGTCGCGGAACCTGCGGCAAATGCCTCGTCCGAATCCTCGCCGGTAACGCTCCGCCCACCGCCGAAGACCGCTCGATCCTGAGCGAAGGCATGCTTCGCGAGGGCTTGCGTCTGTCTTGTCGCGTTCGTCCTCGCACGCCTCTCACGGTCGAAGTCCAGAGTCGCTTCGATTTGCGCGCCGCGCCAGCAGTGACCCGTCTTGGTACTACGCCCTTGCCAAACCGAGTTTTCGCCGCTGTGGACCTCGGCTCCACCAGCGTTCAACTCCGCACGATCGATCCTTCCACAGGTGACGTCCTCGGCGAAGCATCGATGCTCAATCGACAAGTACGCCGCGGGCACGACGTGATGACGCGTCTGACGTACGCGCTTGACGGAGTCGCTGCGCGTGACGAACTCACGAGCGACGCACGAGAGACGTTTCGGCTTCTCGAAGAAGCTGCACGTGGCCGGATTTTCGCCAAAGACGGGGAAATTACCCATTGGTTCGTCGCAGCAAACAGCACCATGACCGCTTTGTTGTGGGGCGCCGACATCACATCGCTCGCTGAAGCCCCGTACTCGCCACCGTTCTTCGACGAGCGTTCCGGATCCCCCAAAGATTGGGGTTTGTCCGGTGAGACACTCACAACGTTTCCGTTGCTCGGCTCGTTTATTGGAGGAGACACGGCTGCCGCGATCATCGCCACCGATCTCGACAAGCCTGGTTTGTCACGGATGCTCATCGATATCGGAACAAATACGGAGATCGTCTTGGCGCATCACGGCAAGCTGTATGCGGCATCGACGCCTGCGGGACCGGCCTTCGAAGGAGGCAACATCTCCATTGGCATGCGCGCTGAAGCAGGCGCGATCGTGCGTGTCGATGTGCGTGAAGACGGTGCGATTCGTCCGACGACCATTGGCACGGGCAAACCAAAGGGTATCTGCGGAACGGGCCTGCTCGAAGTGCTCGGCGAACTCGTGCGAGCGGGGATCGTGGCGCGTGATGGAGCGATTGCGTCGGGTGCTGATCGGATCACGCTCGCGCGCGGCGTGGATCTCTTGCAGATGGACATTCGCGAACTGCAGCTCGCCAAAGGTGCTCTTCGCGCAGCGACGAAGCTGCTTTGTCGCGTGGCCGAGATCCGCGATACGGACTTGGCAAAGGTGCTGCTCGCCGGGGCATTTGGCGCGAACTTGCATCACGATGTCGCCATTCGACTCGGCATGCTTCCCGAGGTGGATCCGTCTGCTGTACTCGCCGTGGGCAATGCGGCGCTCGATGGTGCGACGCTTTTCGCTCGCGACCCAGCAAACGTGCGGTCTCGTCTTTCCGACGTACGCACGCACCTCGAGCATGTCGAGTTGGCGATGCGCGACGACTTCCAAGACATATTCGTCGCAAGCTTGAACTTCTAGAACGGATCGACCTTTCCAAGCGAAGGTGCTAACTCGCCGCCCGATGCCGCGACGCGACGATCTAAAGAAGATTCTGCTCATCGGCTCAGGGCCCATCATCATCGGGCAAGCTTGCGAGTTCGATTATTCGGGAGCGCAAGGGGCGAAAGCCCTCGCTGCCGAGGGTTACGAGGTGATCCTCGTCAATTCGAACCCAGCGACGATCATGACGGACCCGGAATTGGCCAGCCGGACCTACGTCGAACCCCTCGATGTTCCAACGTTGACGGCGATCATCGAACGCGATCGTCCTGATGCCATTTTGCCAACGCTTGGAGGTCAAACGGCTCTGAACTTGGCGCTCGCCTTGTACGACGAAGGCGTGCTCGATCGTTTTGGAGTCGAACTCATAGGCGCCAAACCTGCGGCCATTCGCAAAGCAGAAGACCGGCAGTTGTTCAAAGAAGCGATGGCTCGCATCGGTTTGTCGTGTCCACGTTCCGGGCATGTGAAGTCCATCGACGAAGCGCGAGCACTTGCGGAAACATCAGGGCCTTGGGGCGAGCCGCTGGGTTATCCCATCATCGTTCGGCCGAGTTTTACGCTGGGCGGGAGTGGTGGAGGCATTGCGTTTCGACCGGACGAACTCGATGCGAAGGTGCGTTGGGCGCTCGAACAATCACCGACACACGAGACGCTGATCGAAGAGAGCGTGATCGGTTGGAAAGAGTTCGAACTCGAAGTCATTCGCGACAGCGCGGACAATTTTATCGTGGTGTGCACCATCGAGAACATCGATCCGATGGGCGTACACACGGGCGATTCGATCACGTGTGCACCGGCGATGACGTTGACCGACCGCGAATACCAAAGACTGCGCGATGCATCGCGGGCAGTGATGACCGAGATTGGTGTCGAGACGGGAGGATCGAACGTGCAGTTCGCGATCAACCCTGCCGATGGTCGCGTGTTCGTCATCGAGATGAATCCACGCGTGTCGCGGTCGAGCGCACTGGCGTCGAAAGCTACGGGTTACCCGATCGCGAAGATCGCCACGAAACTTGCCGTGGGGTATCGCCTGGACGAACTCACGAACGACATCACCGGAACGAGCGCGGCGTTCGAACCGACGATCGACTACGTCGTGGTGAAATGGCCACGATTCGCCTTTGAAAAATTCCCCGGCGCAGAGCGACGTCTTGGGCCGCAGATGAAAAGCGTCGGCGAAGCGATGTCGATCGGACGCACGTTTACCGAGGCGCTTCAGAAGGCTGCTCGGTCGTTGGAGATTGGCCGCGACGGTGTCGATTCGTTGCTACACAAAGTAGATTACCGACAACTTGGCGGTGACCCGAACTCGACGCGCGATTTGCTCATGGATGCTCCGCGCGAGCCTTCTGTACCGGTGACGTTGCCTCCAGCGAGTCACGAAGACTTGGTCGAGGCGTTGCGAAAGCTCGTCGGTATTCCGACGGCCGAACGCTTGTTTCATGTTGTCGATGCGGTTCGTCTGGGCATCACGCTCGACGAACTCCACGCGCTCACGAAAATCGATCCGTGGTTTTTGGAGCAGCTCGATCGCATCGTGAAGATCGAAAGGCGCATCGAACAAGGTGCGCTCGAACCGAGCCTTCTGCGCGAAGCAAAACGGCATGGTTTTTCCGACAGAACCATCGCACGTCTGACTGGGAAATCGGCCGAAGACGTTCGCGCGCTTCGGCTGGCTCAAGGAACGCGTGCGGTGTTTGGTCGAGTCGATACGTGTGCAGCCGAGTTCGTTGCGAAGACGCCCTATCTTTATTCGACGTACGAACACGAGAGCGAAGCGGCGCCGAGCAATCGGCGCAAAGTCATCATCTTGGGCGGCGGGCCCAATCGTATCGGTCAAGGCATCGAGTTCGACTATTGCTGCGTGCACGCGGCGTTCGCTCTGAGAGACCTCGGGTTCGAGACCATCATGGTCAACTGCAATCCCGAGACGGTTTCGACCGACTACGACACGTCCGATCGGTTGTACTTCGAGCCGCTCACGTTCGAAGACGTGATGGCGATTTGCGACGAGGAACGAAAAGACGGCGAGCTCGTGGGGGTTGTCGTGCAGTACGGGGGACAAACCCCGCTCAAGCTTGCCGTGCCGCTGTCTCGCGCGGGTGTTCCGCTGCTGGGCACATCCGCTGATGCGATTGATCGGGCCGAAGACCGCGGTCGTTTTGATCAACTCCTGACGAAGCTCGGTCTGCGTAGACCGCGAGCGTCGACGGCTGAAAACGTTGCTGAAGCGATCGTTGCCGCGCAGGCGATTGGTTATCCGGTGCTTGTTCGTCCGTCGTACGTGCTTGGCGGGCGCGCCATGATGATTTGTCACGACCAACGTGACCTCGAGGCGTACGTCCACGCGGCGGTTGAAGCTGCTCACGAAGCTGGGACGCGTACGATCCTTGTCGACGAGTTCCTCAAGGACGCGATCGAAGTCGATGTCGATGCGATCGGTGATGGGCATCAAGTCGTCATCGGCGGCGTGATGCAGCACATCGAAGAAGCGGGGATTCATTCGGGTGATTCGGCGTGCGTGCTTCCGCCGTATTCGTTGCCGCTCGAAGTGATCGCGTCGATCGAAGAGCAGACGCGGCAGTTGGCCCTCGAACTTGGTGTCGTCGGTTTGATGAACGTGCAGTTCGCTGTCAAAGGCACCACGGTCTACATCCTCGAAGTGAATCCCCGAGCATCGCGAACGGTTCCGTTTGTGTCCAAAGCAACGGGTCGACCGTTGGCAAAGATTGCCGCACAGGTGATGGCCGGAAAAACGCTCGCGGAATTGGGCGTGACGGATGGAGTTCGTCTGGGCCACGTTGCTGTGAAGGAATCTGTGTTTCCTTTTGCGAAGTTTCCGGGTGTTGATACGCAACTTGGACCGGAGATGCGTTCGACGGGTGAAGTCATGGGCATCGCTACGACGTTTGCACATGCGTTTGGCAAGGCGTTACGTGGATCTGGCACGAAGCTTCCGATGGGAGGATGCGCATTCATTTCCGTGAAGGACGACGACAAACCCGCCGCGTGCGTCGTCGCGCGACGCCTTCATTCGTTGGGGTTCACGATCATGGCGACGTCGGGCACGGCAGACGCGTTCGAACGCGCGCGTATTCCTGCGACGCGTATTCGCAAGGTCGCTGAAGGTTCACCGCACGTTGTCGATGCGATCAAAGCGAACGAAGTCGCACTCGTGGTCAACACGACCGTGGGAGCGCGATCCATTCGCGACAGTTACGCGATTCGTCGTAATGCTTTGCTTGCAAACGTTCCGTATTTCACGACGATCGCTGCGGCGATGGCCGTGACGGAAGTGCTCGAAGCCAACGCGACGGACGCGCAAGCGGCATACGGCGTGCGTAGTCTTCAGGAGTGGGTGGGGCGGTAGGTAGTCCCGAGTGTGAAACTCTGGTCATCACTGACGCCAGGCAAGGGTGAATGCGATTGATCGTCGCTGGGGTTGTGCGCAGATGTTTCCTTCCGCGCCCTCTCTGATCGGCACACCAGCTACACCATGTTACGGAGGGTGCCAGAGGCCCTGCAATCCGGTGTAAGGTGTAAGCGTTGGTGCGGTTACTATTTCACGGTGGTTTGCTCGTCCGTTGACCTTGGCTTGTGGGTCTGGTGGAGCGCTAGTGTGTGGTAACGTTGGTGCGCGATGAACCCAAGGATGAAGGAGACACCAAGGTGAATGCTCTCAAGCTTGACACTATGAGCACCGCTGACGGAACGGTGACGCTTCGTCTGCCGCAGCCGGGCCGATTTCGTGTTCACGTCGAGGCGACATGGACGCCTATTGAACCGGACCGCAATGCGATTTTCGCGGAACTTCGTCATCGTGGGCATCCCGATGTATTGAGGATTCTGGAAGAAGTCGGTGAAGACGCCATTGAAAGGCCGGAAGTGCTGCTTTCTTATGGTGTTCTCGCGGATGATCCACTGGAGCGTGCTCCACAGCCATTCCTCGAAGAGCGAGAGCCGTTGACGTGAATTACCTGCTGGATACCAATGTTTGTATACGGGTTTTGAATGGGAGAGATTCGAAGCTCATTCTTTGGTTGAGTGCGCGGCCGGCCAGCGATGTCCTTGCGATTTGCTCAGTAGTAAAGGCGGAAATGTATTACGGCGCCGTCAAAAGCCAAAAACCCGAAATCAATCGTCAACAGCAAGAAGCCTTCTTCCGTCGCTTCATTTCGTATGATTTCGATGATGCGGCTGCCCGTGAATACGCCGGTGTGCGTGCCCATCTCGAGTCAGTTGGTACGCCGATTGGAGCCAACGATTTGCTGATTGCCGCCATTGCGCTTGCCAATGACCTCACGCTCGTTACCCGGAATCTCGGGGAGTTTTCGCGTGTGCCGCGTTTGCGGATCGAGAGGTTGGAAGCGTGTTGACGGGCTTGCGACGTTGTCAACGACTTGGCCGCATGCTGGCGGTTCTTCGAGGCAGTACGCGTTGGATAGCGACTGGGTCGAAACCATTGGCGGCACGAATGACTCGTTCGAGTTCGTGGACGGCTGGAGCATGAAGGATTCGACCGCACTGGCATCAATTGCAGCGTGACCATAAGCGACCCCGCACCAATTGCACAATGGGACGCAATAGCAAAGAAGCTCCGTGTTCCTGCCGTATTACAAATCATGTCCGTCGTCGTCTCGACTGCGTCCTGTAGCGTTGTAAAAATGGCATCGAGGCGTAGGTTGAATTGAGGATGTGTCTGGTGGAGCAAAGAAATGTGCTCCCCACGATGATCTTTATGTACCGAGGTTGCGAGATCCGGTGGTATGCTCGCCAATTGAAAGTGCCCGGTTCGGATCACTCAATCAGGCGTGGCGTGGCGGCACTCCCTGCGCGGCACAACAAAGTGCCAGCGTAGCCACCGATCACTCGTTGACATCGCGGAAAATTATAATGAAAACCAGGCGTTTGCTACACAATACACTCGCGCTTGCTGTCACGTTTGCAGCAGTGTCTGCATGTAATACAATTATTGGAATCGATGAGTTTACGTTTGGAGAAGCCGGTGGTACGGGCCTGGGCAGCGGTGTGGGAATGGGTACCGGTGCAGTTGGCGGAACCGGCATGGGAGGGCAGAACCAAGGCCAAGGGGGAGGCGGAAATGGCATGGGAGGGCAGAGTCAGAGTCAAGGAGGAGGTGGAAATAGCGGTGGGGCGGGAAGTGGTTATTGCGGCGATGGCGTCATTGACCTTGGCGAAGAATGCGATGGTGCAGATCTTGGCGGTGTAACGTGCATGGACCAATCGTTCGACAAAGGAACGCTTCAATGCGATGCCACGTGCCATTTCGATGTTTCCAGTTGTTGCATCGACGAGTGTTCGGGACCGTCGGGAACGCAAGAATGCTCTTCGCCGACGTCGGTGCACGTTTGCGGTCAACACGATACAGACGCATGTTTGGAGTGGAGTGCAGCTCAAAGCTGCCCGATGGCATGTGTCGACGGTCAATGCGCATGCAACAACAATGCGGATTGCGTGATGCAACAGGGCGCGTGTCTCGAATCGCAAGGTACATGCGATTCCGGTAAATGCAACTATGCGGTCAAACCTTATGGCTCGCCTTGCGACGATGGCAACAAGTGTACACAAATCGATGAATGCCAAAATGGTGCGTGTGTCGGACAAACACCAGTCGTCTGCGCGGCGCTCGACGACTGTCACGCGGCGGGTGTTTGTGATGTAGCAACGGGGAAATGCTCCACTCCCAATGCGCCAAATGGAAACTCATGTGATGACGCGAATGCGTGTACACAAGTTGATTCGTGCCAATTTGGATTATGTGTCGGGGCGAACCTGGTTGCTTGTCAATCTCAAGATCAATGTCACCTAACCGGTACTTGTGATGTCGCAACGGGGCTCTGCTCAAATCCACTCGCAAACGATGGAACGAGCTGCAACGATGCCAATAGCTGCACGCAAACCGATACTTGTCAGAACGGCGTTTGCCTTGGCGGCAATTCGATCATTTGCCAACCTCAGAACCAGTGTCACGTTACGGGAACGTGCAATCCCATCTCAGGGCAATGCTCAAATCCCGCGGCACCAAATGGTACCACTTGCAATGACGGCAATGCGTGTACGCAAACTGATTTTTGTAACGGGGGAACGTGTATTGGAACAGCTACCGTCAACTGTACAGCGTTCGATCAATGTCATGTGGCTGGAATCTGCGATCCGACCACGGGATTGTGCTCGAACCCCAACGTCGGCAACGGCACGGTGTGTAACGATACCAATAGCTGCACGATCGGCGAAACGTGTTTCAACGGCGCGTGTACCGGTGGAAATGCGGTGACATGCAACAGTCCACCCAATTCACAATGTTATAATGCTGCGGGTACGTGCAGTGGCGGTGCGTGTTCCTACTCGCCCAAGCCTTATGGGTCGAGTTGCACCGATGGGGATTCGTGCACTCAAGCAGACATCTGTAACGGCAGTGGAACCTGCGGAGGAAGCGCAATCCAATGCAATTCTCCCCCGAGCCAGTGCCATAACTCCATGGGAGCGTGCTCTGGCGGCTCCTGCGTCTACACGTACAAAGGATTCGGTACCACCTGCAACGACGGTGATTCGTGCACGCAAACCGATATATGTAATGGTAGCGGAACATGCAGTGGTTCGACTCTCTCGTGCAATAGCCCCCCAGATGCGCAATGTTACTATTCGTCGGGGTTTTGCAGCGGCGGCTCTTGTTCATATACACCACGGCCATATGGCACGAATTGTTCGGACGGTAATTCGTGTACGACCGGCGATGTTTGCAGTGGCAGCGGTAGTTGCTCGGGAACAACCATTACATGTAATAATCCACCAGGAGAATGCTGGAACGCTTCGGGCGTATGCAGCGGCGGGTCCTGCCAGTATTCGCAAAAGTCAACTGGTACAAGCTGCAGTGCTGGGGTATGTCAAAGCGGATCGTGTGTTGCTTGTTTGAACGGACAAATGCAAAATTCGTCGTGCAGCGTCTCCGGTTATTGCCCCGGCGGGACTCAAATACGCACCTGTTCCAATGGGCAATGGGGCTCGTATGGTCAATGCTCCGCGTCGTCATCGTCCCGGTATTGTGGAGACGGGGCTATCCATTGCGGATCGGTGGTTTGCATCCGAGTATCGGGGTCATGCTCGAGCTCCACCGCCACTGCCACGATCTCCAAGACTGACGGAACGAAATTTACCAACAACTCGAGCATCACCATTTATTCTCCCGGTACCGGGCAGAGCGTGCAGCTCGGGTGCTTGTCGACAGCAAACCAATATTCGATCAACGTTCAATTCAGTCCGAGTCAGCTCGGGCTCAACACGCTGGGCGGCATGCTTACCGTGAACGCTCAAGTGTTGAGTCCGTGTGTCAGCGGTGCAAACTACATCTCGGGAAACGGTTATGTCTCGCAGTGTTCAAACTGAAGAGATCTGCTGAAGTATCAATCCTTTGAACCAATCATTCAGCGATCTTGTCTGTTCAACGCGGTTGACACGCGGGATCTTTGTATGTTTTCATATGCGTATGGTTCAAGGCGACCCACTCGGAGGCTCCAGCGCGCCGCCTGCTGGAGGCGGCAGTGCGAGCGCGACTGGAGCAGGGCATACCAACCAGGTTGGGGGTGGTGGCGGAGGAGGAAGCGGTAGCTCGTCGCCGCCTCAAGCATCAAGAAGCTGGCCAGATGTCGTATCGGACGCCCTGCGTACGTGGTGGTTTTGGACCATCGTTTTGTTGCTTGTAGCGGTGATCATTGCTCTTCTGAGCCGCGTCAATGACGATGGAATTCCGTGCCTCGAGAAAAATAAGCCGTACACGTGCCCATGCAAAGACGACAAAGATGGGGTCCAGACGTGCGTGCCGAAAAATGGCGGATTGGAATTGACCGAATGCGACTGCAGTCGAACGCCGAACTCGGCCACAATCCAATCACTTCCTCCCCCTTCTGCGACGCAGCTTCTACCTTCTGCAACGCAATCGGCACCACCACCACCGCCAGCTTCTGCGTCCGCCGCTCCCAGCAGCGTCACCACGGCGCCTCCCGATACACGGACGCAGCATTTGGGTGGAAGCAAATCGTCGCCCACTCTAGACTCATCCGCGGAAAAAACGCCGCCGGTTGCGACCACGGGTACAACCACGGCGGCTACGACGCCCCCAACGGCATCGACTTCGGCTCCACATATAAGTTGTAAAGGGCTGACCGGCTCGTTGCTGCAAAGTTGCGAGGCCAAAGCAGTCCGCGAGGCTTGGGATTACGAGCGAGCGCTCATTGATGCCGGACTTCATTAGCCAGGGACTGTCATGAAGCGATATCTACTGCTTCTGTCCACGCTCTTGATCCCAATGGGGTGTAGTGGCATGCCACAGCAGCCACCCTATAAGCCGCCCCTTCCTCCCATGCCCGACGAAGCCTGGGATAAGCAATTTCGGGATTCCTACAACTGCTTCCATAATAAGCGCAGGCTCGAGGAAGGGGAATGTTGGAGCACGAGCGAAAAATGTATTCGAGCACGTGAACTCTGGGAGCACAACAAGGTCGCGCATGCGGAACCTGGTGATGACCCGGATAAAGCGACGGAATGTGCACCAGACGTGACTCCTATTTGTTTTCATTACGTCTTTCATGGAGAGGACTGGGAGCGTTGTGCGGTAACGCCGAGGCAGTGCGAATGGCGGCAAAGAAACCTGCCACCAGAGGTTCAGAGGGATTCGAAAGTAAACCCAACGCCATGTAAAGTGCGTCAATGAACCGACTCAGCGAAGGTTCCGCGCGACAGCCATTTAAGGCGCCGCGTGGGGGTACGAAAAGCTCCCGTCTGTCGTTCGCGTTTGCGCAGGTGCGAACGTTACGCACGCCTTCATGGGCAGGCGTGCGACACGTATATGGCTCGATTCGCGTACTGGCTTTCTGTTATTTTTTCGCTGGTTGCACCTTGTCCCTTCCCTCTGAACCAATTGCCGGCCCCGTAGAAGTAGGCTCACGCATAGAACAATTCAAAGCGGACGCGGACGATGCCATTCGAGAAATGGAACGTATACGCATCGAGGTGGAGGAGCGTGTCGTACGCTCGATTAATGAATGCCCGAAATCGAAGATCGGCGACGTGTGGGAACGAATTCATACGGCCGAGGAATTTCGACGTGATCTGCGCAAGGAAACTGACCTCGATAATTCAATCCTCCTTTGTGGCCATATCTTTGCAATCCGTAGCGATGCGCGGAAAATTCGGAACGATTGCGGAATTCTGACAACGGAGGCGGTGCTACCACGCAGGCAGTCGTCGCTGGTCGCATTTTCCGCAACAGCAATGAGCTTGGGTATTGCTGGCGCGCTAGCGGGCGCGATTTTTGGCGCTTTGGCGCTCGACAACCGGAATGAGCTTGATGCGCGCTGCCCCAACAAGCAATGCCAGTTACAGGACAAACCCGTTGCGGATGCAGCCACCGTGTTCGGAAATGTGTCGACCGTTGCATTCGTACTCGGTGGCCTCGGTCTCAGTACCGGCACATTTGGGACCCTTTTTTATTTTTCGACCAACCCCAAAACATCACCATCAGCCATGGTGATGACGGTACACGGAAATTTCTAGCCCAGCAGCGTGCGGCGTGACGGTCTGCTGAGGTGTGTACGAATCGTCACTCCCGACGACTCATCGATCGCTCAATTGGTTTGAACGTAAATAGTCCATCTGCGAACAACTCGCTTTGTGTTCAAAGCAAATCCACAAGTGCATGACGAAGGCAAAATCAGTTTGTAGACAAAATAATTCAACGGCGCCCCACCATGGGCATTGGATTGTGCACATATCAATTTTCGCACGTCGTGCGTGTCATCACCACGACGCCCACGAATCATTTGCCCTCAAACGATTCACTCACGACTTGCCGTCGTGCTTCTCATCCAGTCGTTCCTCTTTCCGTGCCCTCGGCGGCAACGCCGCTGCGAGCGCCACAGCCAGCGCCGACGCGATGACGCTGCCGTAAAAGAGAATGTCGATCGCACTTCCTGCCGACGAGCAATTCGCTCCCGGCCCAACGCGTACGGCAAGCACGCCTTCGGGAAGCGAGGGCGGCGAAACCTGCGAACCCTCGTTCTTCGACGTCACTTGCTTACCACGATGCGTTGGTTGAACGCCCGATCGACCGCTTCGCAGAACGTGCGGAACTGCGCGTATTCCGCCGGCGTCACGCGTACTTTCGTGAAAGACAAACTCGTTCGAACCGTGACTTTCCCGGGCACTTGTTCGACGGAAAGCTCAAAGCGCCCAAACGGTGAATCGATCTTTTGCGGCGCAGGAACCTTCTGCAATTTCGCTCCTGCCGGCACCTTCACGACCCACTCTTCATCGCGCGTCGTGAGCGCTCCGATCACCACATCGAGCGTGCGCTTCGACGATGGTGCCAACTCCGCTACCAGACGCGGAGCGATGTTTGCCGGGACGCTCAGCGTGTCGTCTTCGCGTCGCGCGAAGCTCGTCGCTTTGCCTTTCAAGCGCAGACGTACGGGCTGCTCGACATCGTCGATGTTTGTCGCGTCCACACCAGTTCGTCCGGGCGCAACTTCCATCGGTCCGAAGTCTCCCGCGAGGTCTTGCGTTGCGCGTTCGCGTCGCGTGCCTTCGGCGAGATACCTACGACGCCAATCAGGTGCGTATGCGCCCGTAACTTGCAGATCCGTGGCAATCGTCGCCGAACCATCCAGCGCGAGTGTCACGTCGACGTGGCGCTTCGACACGGATAACTCGGGTGGCGGATCCGGAAGCTTCACGTACTTGGGTTTGCCCTCGTTGACCTGAAGGCCAATTGCTCCGCGATCCATCACTGGCAACTCCGTCGAGCCCGTGTGTTCCGCGGTGCCATCCAGATACAGATCGAGCGACGGTACATAAGCGATCGCGTGATCGAACGGAGCGAGGCTTGCTGGCTCGGGCGCGATGTCTCCACGCATGCGCGTTCGTAGAAGAACGATCGTCGAGGGAATGCCGACTTCGCGCAGCATCGTGACGATGAGAGTCGCCTTGTCTTTGCAATCACCCCATCCGCGGGCGAGCGTTTGCGCTGCGCGTCGGGGCCGAATGCCTTCGATGCCGAACTCCAGCGCCACGTAACGCGTTTCCGTCGCGAACTTGTAGATGGCGCGAACCTTCGCTGCGTCGTCCTTCGCGTTCTTCGTGAGGTCTCGAGCGCGGCGACGAACTTCGTCATCCACATCGAACTGCTCACGGGCGAGGCCCCAATACCAAGCGCCTACGGAGTTCCACGAGTCGAAGGTCGAGACGTGTACATACCCGAGCACCTCGGGCCAAGGCGGCATGTTCGGTTCGGGCGTCAGTGGAGCAACATCGTTGGCGGTGAACCGATAGATGCGTTTGTCCCCGCTAACCTTTTCTTCTCTGACGAGGTTGTCCAGTTTGTTTGTACGGATGTAAAACGTCTTGTCTTTGGGCGTGACGAGAACGTATTCGCTGTTCGCGATCGGATTGTCTTCTTGCAGGTATTCGACTTCGCCGAAGTAATCCGAGATCTCGTTGCGTGGTGCGACGTCTTCGACACGGTAACGAAGCTCGACGACATCGCCTGCATTGAGGCGTGGAAAGAGCACGCCGAACGTTCGTTGCGACGTGTACATCGAGATGGCGGGGTTGTTGGCAGGTCCTTCGCCGCTCTCGACCGCTTCGTCGATCTTGCCGTTTTGCCGGTAGACTTTCGCGGCACGTAAGTCGACGGTTTGTCGCGCCGCTTCGTACATGAAGCGATACTGCCGTCCGGATGCAGCGGTTTCGTCTGTCAGCGGTTGAAACACGACCTGCCGAAAACGACTCGCGAGACCATTCGGATACACCGTCGTGACCGTAAGGTTTCGCAGGTATCGCATCGGATAACCCTGCATGGGTGCCGAGCGCATCGGCAAAAACTTTTCAGGCGCCCACGCATACGCTTCGTCCGTGCGTGGAGCTTTCGGTTGGATGTGTTCGACGTACTCACGCACGTCTTTCGCTTGCGGCGCAATCGTAAGAATTTGTCGGAGTAAATCGAGTTGTTTGTCCGTATCACCACCCTCGCCGTACAGGTCACTGAGAGCGCGAAGCGTCTGAACGTCTTCGGGCGCCAAAGCGAGTGCCTGTTGATACGTGGCAAGTGCGCGGTCTTTTTGTCCGAGCGAGCGATACGTTCGCGCCGCGATCGTACGTGCCCACGCCGAGTCCGCTTCGATGCCGAGGAAACGCCCGAGCCACCGTTCGGCACCCGCAGCGTCACGACGTGAAACGGCGAGCTCCACTTTTTGGCTGAGGAAATTCGCGTCGTCGAAACGCAGCGCTGCGTAGCGTGACTCGACTTCGTTGGCTTCCGCATCGCGTCCAAGTGCTCGGAGTTGTTCGGCAAGTGCAGACAAAAGCGCCACCGATCGGGGATGCTTTTGCACGGCTTTTTCCAGCATATCGAGCGCTGTGCGTTTGAGGCCTGCTTCGACGTGCAGTTCGACGAGGCCGAGCACGCCGCCGAGATTGTCCGGGTCGAGCGTCAGAATGCGTTCGTAGATCGGCACGGCATCGCGCCAGTTTGTCCCCGTTCGGGCGAGGTGTGCTTCGGCGAGAAGCACGTTGAGTTTCTCTTTGTTTGTCTTGGCGATCGCTGACGCTCGTTCGACCCACGTGCGTCGTTGGTTGCGATCTTCGGCCAGTTCACCGGCGAGAAGCAGACGAGCCACCGTGGGTTCGGCTTCAGCAGCGCGGCTCGCCAAGTCACGGGCCTTGTGTTCGGCTTTGGGATCACCGCCCGTGGTGGCGAGATACCGAGCGTACAATTCGAGCGTAACAGGCTTGGGTGACTTGCCTGACGTGGCTAATTCGAAAGCTTGAACGGGACCGAGGGTGCGGTTTGTCTCGGCAGGTTGTGGCTTCTTTGCTCGGGCACGTTCGTGTTCGGCGGCTGCAGCTTCCACGCTGGCTTCGAGGTCGGCGCGAATGTCCACATCGAGGTCCGGTTCGCCGATGGCATCGCCAAGTCGCAAGCTCAATTTGGGAGCATCGGAGTCACCGCAAACCTTGATGGTGATGCGACTCCAGGTTGGTCGCAACGTAACCGTTGTCGCGACTCGATCCATGTCGAGGTCGCGGTAGGCGAGGTCTTCGAGAACCTTTTTGCTTTCGTAGAAAAGTTTGAAAGCGCCGGCAGCACCGACCCAAATCGTCAGGGGTCTGGTGGGTGATTTGGAGCCAGGTTTGGAACGTACGAACGTCGTTGCGAACCCGCAGACGTCTTCTCGTGGTCGAAGGATGTCTCCGAAGTCGAACCAGCCATACGACGAAGTGATGGGTGGAACGCGCCAACGAACTGCGCGTTCTTTTCCTTCGTAGGCGCGGCCCGGAGGAATGGGTTCGGAGAGTTCGAGTTCGGGGGCGAATTCCTCTTTGATGCCTGTTTTCCCGTCATTGTTGAACGGTCCGACCGACATGTATCGAGAGACAAACCCGAGGCGTTCGACACGGGCGAGAGCACCTTCGAGGTCGCCGCGGCGGCGCCGGGCATACGCTTCGAGTAGCCCCGCGTATGCGCGAACGGGCGGCGGCTGCGCCTTGTTTTCCCGTATCGCAAGGATGGCCTCTTCGACGTGTGTTGGATCTGCGCGGTCCCATGTGCGCCACAAATTCCGCAGCGCCGTGAACGCTTCTGGGCCTTTGGAGTTTGCCACGGCCGTCGCGTGTTCGAGTACGTCCGGGTGAATCGGCCCTTCTTCAGCGTTTGTCTCGGTCACAAAGGCGAGTGCGCAGGACGCAGCGGTGAATCCGAGAAGGCACTTGAGGGCGTGTTGTGTTCGACCCGGCAGAGCGCCGCGATGACGAGGCATTGGTGGCGTATCCCGTGGTCTCGTCGATGGGTCAAGGCATCGGCAGGCCGCAAAGAGCCGTCCAGCGCTCGTTTTTTCCGTTCTCACACGTTGCTCCGTATCGAAATTCAGCGTTCGAGCACCGAACTGTGACCCAATTCACTGCATGACGCAGATTCGTAGGGGCATCATTGGCCCGAATCGGGCCTGGTTAGAGGATTCATGTGTCATTGACGAAGGCCGGCTTGCTCCGTCGTGCCAGCTTCGGATAGAACCATCGCTGCAAGTGCCGGGGGAATGTTCGTCAATCCGGTACGTGCGCATGTGCGAGGTTGGATCTCTCGTTGGGATCAAGGGACTTGATGCCGATTTGGGTCGGTCGCTCCTCGAGTGGAACGAAGCTGTAACGGACAACGAGACGAAGACCCCACCGCGGAAGCGCTGGCGGAGGAACGATGGTCAATCCTCAGATGGTGATGTACGAGGAGGAGTTCAATCAGATCCAGAATGTCGTGGATCGCCTCGTCAAAGACGCCAATGCGAAGGTAGTTTTCATCGTTGATAAGAATGGCCAGCTCATTGCGGCCAGCGGTGACGTGGACAATTTGGACACCACGTCACTGGCGTCGTTGACGGCGGGCAACATCGCAGCCACAGGCGGCATGGCGAAGTTGCTCAAGGAAAACGAGTTTGCGACGCAGTTTCACGAAGGAGAAAAGGCGAACATCCACATCCAGCTCGTTGGGAATCGAGTCATCCTTGTGGTGATTTTCGATTCGAAATCGAGTCTGGGTCTTGTTCGTCTGCGAGTGCGTCGAGCAAGCGAAGAACTGAATCATATCTTCGAGGCACTCTTGAAGAAGGTTCAGGAGCCTGGTGCTGAATCGCCGTTGGGCGAGATCACCGACGAAGACATCGACAACTTGTTCAACGATTAGGAGCGCGCGATGAGTTTCATCAACTACATGGCGCGCGAGATCAACTGCAAGATCGTCTATTACGGCCCGGGTTTATGCGGGAAAACGACGAACTTGCAATACATCTACGAGCGCACGAATCCCGATGCGAAGGGGAAAATGATCTCCCTCGCAACCGAAACGGATCGCACGTTGTTTTTCGACTTTCTGCCGCTGGCACTGGGAGAAATTCGCGGATTCAAAACGCGGTTTCACCTGTACACCGTGCCGGGTCAGGTCTTCTACGACGCCAGTCGTAAGCTCATCTTGAAGGGCGTCGACGGCGTTGTTTTCGTTGCCGATTCGCAACTAGGGCGCACGGAGGCAAACGAGGAGTCTGTCGAGAACCTCAAGACAAACCTTGAGGATCAGGGCTACAAGCTCGAAAAAATGCCCTACGTCATGCAGTACAACAAGCGTGACTTGCCCGAGGTAGCATCGGTTGAAGAGCTGCGGGCATTGCTCAATCCGCTCAACGTCCCCGACTTCGAGGGTGTGGCGCGTACGGGGGTGGGGGTCTTCGATACGCTGAAAGCCGTCGCCAAACTCGTACTCACAGAGCTGCGCAAAGGCGGTCCCTGAACCAGGGATTGTCGCTGTTCACGAGACGTACAACAGAATGCTCGATGCTTCGAACACCCACCGATGTGTTTGTCGTGTCGAGCGTTTGTGTTTTGTGGCTGAAAAGGTGGCAACTTGAAAAGGTGCCAACCACTTTTGAAAAGGTGCCAACCACTTTTGAAAAGGTGCCAACCACTTTTTGGAGCACCGGACGAGCCAGTACAAACGGCCGGATGAACGGTGAACTCACGACGCCTCGTTCAACGAGAGCGCCGAGGCACCATCCCCGGCCGTTCATTCAGCAGCAGCAGTTGCGCAAGGAACCGCGTTGGCGATTCCGATGCGGCTCAACTGCGGCCATAAACCCGGTTACGGCGACCCCTGTTCTTCGCCTTGAGCTTCGCGCGGTAGCGATTCGTCTTCGTGCGGTTGGTCTTGCGAGGACCTTTGGAGAGCATCAGGAACATGATTGGTATCCTCTTGCCGAGCAGCGCGACAGCCGGCCGCTCCATGTAGAGCGCGCGCAGGGTAGAGCATGTTCGCATCGAGATCAACCTTGTCCCGTGAAACGACTCCCACGAGGCTTTCTTCACGCACCGCGTGGACCCTGCGTCTCGCAGTAGGAGCGTTTGCGTTGCCCGGGCTTTCGGCATGCGGAGCAAGCATCCACGCACTCTACGAAGGCGACGTGCGCTTCGAACACTGCATGTCCCTCGATGATGCCGGCGAGGTCAAACCGGCCATTCGTACGGCGTGTTGGGACGAATGGTTGAAGTTCTATACGTTTGGACAAACGCGCGATCGCATCGAATACGCCAAATCACGAATGCGGCAGCTTCGTAACGGTACCGATGACCGCACGCCTGAAGTGCTCGCCTCGAATCAATCCCACCCAACTGAATCCGTTCCTGAACCTACGACCGCACTTGCTCCTCCACCCATGATGCTCGTGGTCGATGCTGGGGCAGCCGTTCCCGAAAAACCGTCCGACAATCCTTCGAAACCACCCGGCGCCGTGTGTTCGAGCAGTTGCGAAACGGTGTGGGCCAAGTGCAAAAAAGAGTGCGTTACGCCTGTGTGTAATCGGAAAACGTGCATTTCGAAGTGCGAGAACACGTGCAAAGACGAGCACGCGACGTGTATGCGTCTCTGTTTCATGTGACAAACTTGACGCAATCCGTCGTGGAATGGAGTTTCGTTGGAATGTTGGCCCCGAGCAGAGCGTAGAGGTATTGGCAAATAACATGGCTACGCAGCTCGCAGAACAAGGCGCGTCGGGCTTGGAGCTTGGTCATCAGGAAGCGGGAAATCGCGCTTCGATGCGGGTCCTTCGGCCGCGAAGGGCAGCTCCCGCCGATACGATTCGTCCTACCCGCGCGGAAGTGAACCTCGCGCATCTGCGCCATAATCTGCGCGTCGTCGAACGCTCGCTCGCGGCGACGAATACCAAACCCCCAGTCGTTTGGGGCGTACTCAAAGCCGACGCGTATGGGCACGGCGCTGCCGCTGTCGCACGGACGCTCGAACGTGCAGGAATGCCAGGCCTGTGTGTGGCCTTGTTGGAAGAGGCCATCGAGCTGCGGGATGCGGGCATTCGCATTCCCATCCTCGTCATGGGTGGTTATTACGGGCCACGCCGTGAAGGACTCGAAGAAATCCTCGCCCGGGACCTCGTTCCGGTCGTGTACGACGCGGGGAACATCGAGCGACTTGGGATGCTCGCGCGATTCGACGGCGGCGCGAATCCCGTGCGTGTCCATCTCAAAGTAGACACAGGCATGGGCCGTTTAGGCGTGAGTTTGTCGGAACTCGACGATGTGCTCGATGCGCTCGAAGCTCGTCCCCACATACGCCTAGATGGACTCATGACGCATCTGGCTTGCGCCGATTCCGAAGACCTCGAGGCGACGCGTCATCAGCTCGGACTGTTTAAAAAAGTGCTGGGTCGAGTGCGTTCGCGAGGGTTTTTCCCGCGGTATGTGCACATGGCCAACAGCGCAGCCGTCTTGCGCATGCCCGAAACGCACTTCGATGCTGTGCGTCCAGGTATTGCTCTTTTCGGAGTCTCGCCGATGTCTTCCGTCGGCGCCGATCTAAAGCCAGTCATTCGCATTCGAACGGAAATCGTTTCAACTCGTACGATCGAAACAGGCGCGGCGATTGGCTACGGTCACTCGTGGCGCGCGACGCGTTCGAGTCTCATCGCAACAGTGCCCATGGGTTACGCAGATGGCCTCGATCGCAAGCTGTCCAATGTGGGGCATGCACTCGTACGTGGCCGCCGCGTTCCTATCGTGGGTGCGGTGTCGATGGACATGACCATGCTCGACGTCACCGACATCGCTGGCGCGCGTATCGGTGACGAGATCGTGTTCCTCGGTGCTCAAGAAGGACCGCTTGGTCGCAACGTCATCACTGCGGAAGAGATCGCCTCGGCGACAGGCACGATTCCGTGGGAAGTGCTCACGAGCATTTCGAGGCGTGTACCGCGCTTCTACCGCGAACCGTGACGACAGCAGCAACAACAGTCGCGACGAGCGTCTGATAACTTCTGTGCATGGCTTTTTCGCGACACGTCACGGCGACGCCCGGCCGTCGTGGTTTGGTTTCCGCAGCTCTTGGCGTGATGGCGTTCGGGGCCGCAACACTCGACGCTGGATGTGGTTCTGACGAACGTCCTCGCGGCGTTGGTCCGGTATCCGTCGTCGATGCAGGTGATGGCTTCGAAGCCGGTAGCGGAGGAGGCGGACCTCCCGCGCCCGATGCTGGCGGGTACTGCGGCAACGAAGTGCATCAGATCATCATCGACGCACCAAACCTGTACTTCGTTCTCGACGCATCGGGGAGCATGGCGGAGTCCGCTCCCGCAGGTGGAAATCGTTACGACGCCGTACGAATTGCCGTCGTGGACCTGGTGCGGAACCTTGGACCACTTGCCAAAGTTGGAGCTGCCGTGCTTCCTAAAAAAGGCGGCGGGGACGACTGCGTGGCGGGTGGACAGGTTTTTCCAGTAACGCAGGGCGATCCCATCACGGGCGTTGACGGACCCACGACGACGGCGTTGCGTCTGTCGACCATCACGAACCCTGCCGGCGGTACGCCCATTTCTTCCACGCTCGAAGCTCTCACGCCGATGTTGTTTGGATTGTCCGGAGAAACCTACGTCGTCATCGCGACCGATGGTGGACCGAACTGCAACGATGCCGCGAGTTGTGCAGCGTCGGCATGCATGTTGAACATCGAGGCGCATCCCGCGTGCGATCTCTCGACGAACTGTTGCTCGCCCGGAGGCCTTGGAGGTCCATCATTTTGTGTGGATCAGGACGCCACAATCGCGGCGATCGACAAGTTGGTCGCGGGCGGTTTGCACGTCGTGACGGTCGGGATTCCCGGCAGCGAAACGTACGCAGCAGTGCTCGATGCGATGGCCGTCGCCGGCGGACTTCCACGACCCGACTCACCCAAGTATCACCGCGTCGATCAGCTCGAAGAAGTCGGCCCTGTACTTGCAGAGATCGCCAAGATTGCGGTCACGTGTGAGTTCACGCTGGTCGATCCACCTACCGAGCAAGGCATGACAAACGTGTACCTCGATGGAAAAGTGCTCCCGTACAACATCCTCGATGGATGGATCTGGAAACCACCGTCGACCGTGCGTTTGCTTGGCGAAGCGTGTGATCGCGTGCAGGCTGGCAAGGTAGTGAACGTGCAGATCGTGAGCGGTTGTCCGACGGAAGTTCCCAAGTGAATGATGACCAGGGGTTTGGGGCGAAGGACGCCGAAGGCGATCCGAAGCCTCAAATTTTCGAACTAGAAATCGTTCGCGTGGCACGTGGAGCTCCCGAAGCAGCCGAGCTCGCGGCGATAGCCGCTACGGCCTTTGCTGGCCCGTGGTTCTCGCCGATCGATGAACTCGAAAAACCTTGGGCGCGTGTGTGGGTTGCGCGAGACAAACTTGCTGCGCGAGCCGTTGGGTTCTTGGTGGCGTGGCATGTCGTGGATGAACTGCATGTCTTGCACGTCGCCACGGCGATCGACATGCGGCGTCGAGGTGTAGGGGCGGCGCTCGTGGCTGAAGCGGTCGCGTATGCGCGCGCAAACGTCGTGCGTTTGTGTTTGCTCGAAGTGCGTCGGTCGAACGATCCGGCGATTCGCCTCTATGAAAAATTTGGGTTCGTCGTGGAACACGTTCGTCCGAAGTATTATTCGGACAATGACGAAGACGCGCTCGAGATGTGGTTGATGTTGGGAGCTGAAGCGGCGAAGGACTGACGCCGCGTCAGCGAAGCGCTCAGCGCTTGAAGGGATTGGGGAACTTGTCTTTGCTGACGGCAACGTAGTTGCCGCCGCCAGGAGCAGCGAGGCGCGTGCCCGTGATGCGCAGCGGGTTGTAGAGCATCGGACGGAGCAGCGCTTTGGCCTTCTCGTCGAGCGGTTGCAGCAACGCATCCACCTTCTTCGCGGCGTCCGACAACTGTTCGCTCAAGTTGATCATGTCGGTACCCGTGGGCGGTTGCGGCATCTGCTCCATCGAGCGGCGCAGTTCCGTGAGGATGTTGACGTACGCCTGCAGCGGCGTGTCTGTGACGACCGTCTGATTGCCTTTCGTCTCCGATTGGCTGAACGAGATGAGTTTGGCGAAGGTGGGTGGCACCGTGCTCGATCGTTCACCGAGTTTCGTTACGTCGACGTCGGTCTTGATGCGCAAGCCACCCGTTGATTGAGCGAATCGTTGCTGCAACTTTTGGTTGAGCATCTTGTTCGCTTCTTCTTTGTTGATGCCAGCGCCGCCGTCCTTTTTTGACTTCTTCCACTGCGTGTTGTCGTCGACGTGTCGCAAGATCTGCAGGTACGGCCACGGAGGGCGAATCAGCGTGCTGTAAAGATCGATTGCTTCCTTCACGGTCGCCGGAGGATTGATCGTGATGTCGGCGAGGAAGTCGCTCCATTGCTCGATGTAGCGTTGGTCGTAGTCCTCGGACAAACGCTTCAAGTTGACTGGAATGCGGTCGCCTTGTTCTTCGGGACCAAGCGGAATGACCCACTGTTCCGATTCCAAAAGTCCTGCGGCGTTGGCTACGTTGAGCACGACGACGTAGTGCCCTTTTTCCGTGTAGGGCCCTTCGACTTCCTTGTAGCGACCGTCCTTCTTCTGCCGCGCGCTCGTGATGAACTTCAGAGCATCCGTACGATCGAGATAGATGTCGGGCAGGATCAGCGGCGGGTACTTGCGATTCTTGAACGTGTCCTCGCCTGCGTCGTCGTAACGCTCGTCGTTGAGGCTGTTGATGAACAGCTCGTAGTAGCGCTCCTGAACCGGTACGGCTTTCAGCGTCTCGCGGACTTTGTTCACGAGTGCAACATCAGCGGCTGGTGGAGTGACCTTCGCGTTTTGTACGAGCTCCAAGTAATAGCGAACGTGCACCGTGAGTTTTTCTTTGAGCTCGTATTCGGCCATGGTGCTCGTGGCCTTCAAGATCTCGGCCCAGAGATCGGTGAGGCGTCGCGTTTCCTCCTCGAGGTCCAGATTCTTGACGTCGCTCATCATGAGGTACGTCTTCAGATCCGTTCGTTCACGTAAGTACTGTTTGCCCTTCGCTGCCCTGAGCCGCTCTTCGAGTTTGGCTTTGCATGGAAGGACAAACCCGTGACTCAAGAGCTGCACGTAGGCAGTGACGGTGGGACGAGCGATGAGTTCACCGCGGTACATGCCCCAACCGTGCGACAGTGGGAGCGCCGCGCGGAACTCGTCGAGTTCCTTGAGGCGTTTGAAGAGCGGGTCGAGTTGTTCGAGTTTCGGGCCTGGTGATTCGCCGTCGGCCCAGTTGATTTTCATCGCCGTAGCGACGCGACCTTGCGTGTCGCTCAGCAGCTCGCGGTTTGTCGCAAACGACCGAATGCTCGGGATGGCGAGGATGAAACCGAGCGTGAACGCGGCGGCACTGACGGCGATACGCATGATGCGTTGTCGCTTCATTTCGGCAACGCTACGTGCAGCCACGTCACCGTCCGGAAAGACGACGTTCATGAACACGTCGTGCAGAAAGTAACTCTTCGATTCCGTGACTTGTTGAGCCGCAGTTTCGGGCGGACGGATGCCCATGGCTTGGCCCATGCGTCCGAGAACGCGATCGAGTGGGCGACCTTCTTGCGTGCCGCTCGTGAAGTAAAACCCTCGGAACAGCGGCGTACCCTGGAATGTGTTGACCGCGAAAATCGTCTGGACCAACTCCGTCAGGTTGCGCTTGATACCCGCGAACTCGAGCGGAAATTGGTAGATACGCTCGCGCGCTTCGCGGTTGCGTTCTTGGCTGAGACGTTTGAGGGAACGCGTGTGGATCTTCTGTACGAGGACATCGAATTCACGATCGAAAATCGCACTGGGGTTTGTCTTGTCCTCGGCAAGTTTGAGGGTCGAGCCCCACGCTTGGGATCGATCGCTCTTGCGGATGTCCCCAAAGAACTCGATGAAGCCAGCGATCAGATCGCACTTGGTAAAGAGCAGGTAGACAGGCACGACCATCTGCAACTGCGTCATCACTTCATCGATACGCGCGCGTAGTTTCTTGCCTGTGGACTCGAGTTGCTGCTCGCTCGCGTCGATCAGATCGGCGACGTTGATCGCGATAAGCACGCCGTTGATGGGCTTGCGACTGCGATACCGCTTGAGCATTTGGAGGAACGAAATCCACTCGTCGTGATCGTCACCCTCGGTGGTGTAACGACCCGCTGTGTCGAGCAGGATGGCTTCGTTGGTGAACCACCAATCGCAGTTGCGCGTACCGCCGACGCCACGTACGCCACCGCCACGTGGATCCGAGAAGGGAAAAACGAGGCCGGAGCACTTGAGGGCCGTGGTTTTACCGGCGCCTGGCGGGCCGATGATCACGTACCAAGGCAACGAATACAGCGCCGCAGCGCCACCTTGTTTGCCCTTGCCGAGCTTCGAGGTTTTGAGCGCGTTGATGCCGCCTTGAACTTGCTTTTGCAGCTCTTGGATTTCAGCGCGGCGTTCCGGTCGCGCGTTGAGAGCTTGTTGTGCTCCTTGATGCGCGATCGCTCGCTCGAGTGCCGTTGCCGCGCGGCTCGCACGAATTTTGCCCCAGAGCAATCGTACGACGCCTGCGAGTAGGACGATGATTGTCCCGACAATCGGCAGCCAGAGCGGTAGTTTGAGGATGTACCAAAGGGCCCAAACGATGAGCGCCAATAGCGCAGAAAATACCCACCACACGTGATCACCTTATCAACGATCCGTCGCGTCGTGTCAGTCGTAACGCGTGGTGATGGAGGAGCGCTCAGGATGCGTAGTCATCGGGTTCGAGACAAGCGTCGGGCTCCATCCCGGCAGCAATCCGGCGTGCTCGGATCGTCTCGACAATCAGCTCGATCACCTCGAAGTGCGTAGAGGGCGAGTGGAATTGCGCAGCAGGTACAGACGGTAGTGCAGCAAGACGTTCCGCGATGGTCTCGCGATCGTCGTCGTCGACTTCGAAGAGCGCTGCTCGAAGGTCGTCATCAGGGTCTGGCACGAAGTGAGCATCGCTTTCGTTCGAACTTTCTTCGTTG
>JANORL010000636.1:0-18374 GCA_031415295.1 Polyangiaceae bacterium
CCCGAAGAATTCTGGTACGCGGAAATGGACGGCCAATTCATTTTTCGCAAAGCGGTCGCCGGGATGAGCAAAGCGGGTGAAGCTGCCGTCGCCCAAGCGGGTTTGACACTGGCTGATATCGACTGGGTGTTACCGCATCAAGCAAACCTCAACATTTCCAAGACCGTGTGTTCGATCATGAAAGTACCGCCCGAAAAAATGCTTTCGAACATTCACCGCGTCGGAAATACGACGGCTGCCAGCATTCCGTTGCTTTTGTCGGAAACGATCGACGAAGGCAAAATCAAAAAAGGCGATCGTATCTTGACCTTGGCCTTTGGTTCCGGGTTGACATGGGGCGCTGGCATTTTACGGGCGTTATGAGAGGACTCGACAAAGTGGCACTGATCGACATTACAACGACACCGAACGGCCTGCTTACGGTTACACTCACGCGGCCGGAAGCGAAAAACGCTCTCAACATCGAAATGGTACGCGCGTTTCGCGAAGCGCTCGTCCGCGGTGTCGACGGAAAACCACCTCGCGTTGTCGTCTTAAAAAGCGGAGTTGCGGGCGTGTTTTCCATCGGTATGGACCTCGCGTCGCTGGAAGCAGGCATCGACAGTGGCGCAACGTCGCCGGAAGTGTACGAAGCGACGCGTGAATACGTGGCGTTGCTCAAGGATATCGTTACGGCGCGTTGTTTGACCATTGCCGTCGTGGATGGCGTGGCCGTAGGCGGCGGCGTCGACCTTGCTTCTTCGTGCGATTTTCTTTTCGCCAGTGAACGAGCCGCGTTTTCGGTCGCGCAATTACGCAAAGGTATCTTTCCTTTGACGACGTCGGGCGTAGTGGTTCCGCGTATTGGCGAACGAGCGTTCCTGTATTGGGCGTTGTCGGGGCAAAACTGGTCGGCGAAAAAAGCATTCAAGATGGGGCTTGCCACGCAAGTTTGGCCCGCCGTGGAAATGGACGCGCGCGTCCATCAATTCATCGAGCAGGCTCTTGGATACAAACGCGAAGCTTTGCAACTCGGCATCGACGCATTACGCATGCATCACGGCATGCGTCCCGAAGATCGTCTCGAACACCTCGGAGCGCTTTTGGCACTCAATTGTCAAATTCCACGAGGTTCACGCAATTCCGGAAAAAAGAGCGCCGAATGAACGATCAAGTCGGCATCGTCAGTTATGGAACGTATGTTCCCCATTTCCGCATGGACCTCAAGGTTCTCGTGGAGCAATGGGGACTTTCCGAATCGCTGGAAAAACTCTATCGACTCAATGGTCGTAATTCCTGCGCAGTCAATGGCCTCGATGAAGACACCATTACCCTGTCGATCGAAGCGGGTGAACGGGCGCTCGCGCTAGGGCCTGCGGATCATGTGCGTCCGTCGAGTTTGATGATTGGTTCGGAAAGTCATCCGTACGCGGTCAAACCTAGCGGCGTTATCGTTGCGGAAGCGTTGGGCCTCACGCCCGATATATTCGTCGTCGATTTGGAATTCGCCTGCAAAGGTGGCACGGCGTCGCTTTTCTTGTCGCTCGGCCTTGTGGCATCGCAACAAGTCGGCGCGGCGCTCGCCATTGGAGCTGATTGTCCGCAATCGGGTCCGGGCACGTTGCTGGAAGCTTCGGTCGGTTCGGGTGCGGCTGCATTTTGGGTCGGTCGCGGGCCGTCGGTCATTGCACGAATCGATAAAACGGCGGCGGCGTCATCGGATACCACGGATTTCTGGCGTCGAGACGGAGCGCCTTATCCGAATGTCGTCGGGAAGTTTTCTTCGGAAATGGGGTACGAAGAGCATACCAAACGCGTGGTGAATCGATTGCTCCAAGAGACCAATACACGCCCCGAAGATTACAAAATTCTCTGCCTGCATCAGCCGTATCAATCGTTGCCGCTGTCGGTAGGAAAAAAACTCGGTTTTGCCAGACAACAAATTGCTCCGGCACTCGTCGCGAGCAAAATCGGCAATTCGTATTCGAGTGCCTGTCTGCTAAGTCTTTGCGGCGTGTTCGATCAAGCCTTGCCAGGCGATCGTATGATGCTCGTTTCATTCGGATCTGGAGCGGGTTCGGACGGATTCGTCATGACGGTAACCGACGCAATTTTAGCCTTCCAAGAACGCAAAAAAGCTTCGGGCCAAGAAGGCGTGCTCGAGCAAGTGGACCATATGCACGCGGAATGGCTCACGTACGGGCAATACCTGCTCAGCCAGGGGAAAATCAAATCATGACGACGGTTTCCCGTGCTTGTCTCGTTGCCGCGAGCGATTTGCGTGCTGATCATCATTGGGATGCATCGGCGGGTGATTTGGCAATACGTTCCGTAGGATCGCTCCTCGACGGGCCGTTTGGCACGTATATCGATACGGTTTTCGTTGCGGCGCCCGTGCTCGATCAAGCAGCCCTTGGCCCGATTCTCGTGGATCGATTGGGTCTGTCTGGAAACACGGCTGTGTATCAGCTCGAAGCGGGCGACGGTGCCGGTGGTGCTGCATTACATGCCGCTGTGGCGCAAATAGCCGCGGGTTTTTCCCGGTGTGCGCTTTTGCTGGGTGTTTCCAAAGTGGCCGACTTGCAAGAACGCGAACGCGGAACGCTTCTCGATGCATTGTTGGACCGCGAAGTCGAATCGCCGCTGGGGCTCACGTTTCAATCGCAATCGGGACTTCTCGCGGATTTGTATTTGTCGCGCCATGGTTTGAAGCCTGGCGCGCTGGCACATGTGGTCGCAAAGAATGCTGCCAATGCGGTGCTCGGCGGGGAAACTTTTTTGCCGCATGCACCGACGGCCCAAGAAATCATGCGTGATTTGCCCGTCGCTCCGCCGCTTGTTCGTTCCGATTTTCCGCCGATTCTCGATGGAGCAACGGCCGTGATTCTTTGTTCGGAAGACTTGGCGCAGAAACTGAGCGTGACCGGCGTATTCGTCGAATCCATTGCCGGAGCGTCCGATATTGCAGTTCTTGCCGATCGACCTGATCCGTTGGTGTTTCGCGCTCCGCAATCGGCTGCTGCAAAAGCACTCGCACGGGCGGGTGTGGCGCTTTCGGATGTCGCGTATGTCGACATTTCGTCGGCGTGTACGATTGCCGAGATCTTGACGATGGAGTCGATTGGGCTCACGCAGCCGGGACAAACAGGCGCTTCATGTAAAGAAGGTTTTGGGCGCGTAACGCATGCTCGGGTGGTGAATCCTGGCGGAGCGGCGCAAGGGCGCGGTTTGGCGCTTGGAACGTGCGGCATTGTGCAAGCGCGTGAGGCGTTTTTGCAGCTTGGAGCTGGCGCGGGTAAACGGCAAGTAAAAGCTGCGCAAACGGCGGGCGCGAAATCGCTTGCGGTGAGTCTCGTGGGACTTGGATCGGCCGCGTATGCGACGGTATTTTCGCGAGGTGCAACATGAGCCAGGGCGTGAACAACAATGTCGTCAAAATGTGGCGACTACGCGGCGAGTTATCAAGACGTCATGGTTTTCGATGTTTATCTTGCGGGACCATTACGTTGGCGAAACGACGCAAATGCGCGCGATGCGGAAGTTTGGACAAACCCGAAAGTGCTCCCCTTCCCCGCGGCACCATTCGCGCAGTAACGAATGCTGGTGGTTCCGTGGAACATCTCGATCAAGTCACGGGGCGTAAAGCTGCCGTGTGGGTCGAAATGGAAGGCAACGCGGGACATCTTGCGTGTTTGTTGCAACACGCAGATTCGTTGACACTTTTGCCACATGTGCGTGGCGCAGCGGTTCGTTTTGGTGTACGTCGTGCAACCCTTGGGCCGCTGCCTGTGAGCGAACCGATAGCCTATACTTTAAAAGCCGTGCTCGATTTACGCACGCGAGTAACACTTCAACCCAAGCCTGAAACGTCCACCAAGGGCGATCCTACCAAATAGGGAGTCTCGGTCATCATGTCGAATACGAATCTAAGCCGCGATGAAATCACCACGAAAGTCATCGCATTGATCAAGGAAGTGACGGGGGCCGAAACCGTTACGCAAAAGACATCGCTCACGTCCGACCTCGATATCGACAGTTTGACCATGGTTCGCGTGGACATTCTCATTCAATCGAACATTGGCCTAGCCTTGTCGGCGGATGACCTCGAGGGACTCAACAGCGTCGAGGATTTGGTTACGCGTCTTTTGGAGCGTGGTCAAAAAGTCGAACCTTCGGACGATTGACGAGTTTTCGCTCGTGAGCAGCAAAGGAAGGCCGTATCGCACGGTTTTGCTCGAAGGCTTCGAGGTGCTCATTGGGCGAGGGGCCGAGGACAATGACCATTTGACATTCGACGTAGCCAAACCGTTTGACGTGTGGATGCACGTTGCGGGGGGAACGCCAGGAAGTCACGTGGTCATTCGGAATCCCGATAAAATCGAAATACCGCGTGTGGTCATTGAATTGGCCGCAGCGGCGGCCGCGTGGTATTCGAAAGCGCGTGGAAGTCCGCGCGTGGAAGTGCATTATTGCCGCGCGGGAGACGTAAACAAGCCTCGAGGCGCTCCCGCGGGTAGGGTCGAGATTTCCAAATACAAGAGTGTGAAGGTTCGTCCGACGTTACCAGGTGGAGTGATTGAGGGGGCGTGAGCACCCGTATACGACTCTGCCGAACTCAATTAAGAATGGCCGATGGCTCAACACGGGCTTGACAACGGAGAATCGATGGGGAATCCTTTAGACCGATGACACCACCCTGGGCTCCCGCAGAAGCAATCGATCCAGCGGACGTGCCGGACTTCGACGTATCGGACGTCGTTACCGAGGATGATGCTCCTTTGGACAATTTTCCTTCAGAAAAAGCTCAGCGACTGTTGACGGAGCCGCTTTACACGTCCTGGTCGGGTCCACCGCCGCTGGATGAAGGTGCCGATCGTCGTTTATTCGTCGCAGCCGCAAATGTTGGAATCTTTGGAACGCTGAAGGAACCGCCGATCGTTCCAGATGTTCTCTTGTCACTCGATGTCGAAGTGCAAGCCGACATGTGGAAAAAAGAGAATCGAACGTATTTCATTACGGAATTTGGCAAATCGCCGGACGTCGTTATCGAAATCGTTTCGAATACCAAAGGTCACGAGCTCGACCTGAAACTTCGACGTTATGCATGGATGCGTGTCGCATATTATGTCGTGTGGGATCCAGGCCATTGCCTGAGCGATGTGACGCTTCAGGTCTATGAATTGCGGCAATTGCGGTACGAATTGGTCGAGCGTCACGTCTTTGATGCCATTGGTCTAGGCGTCACGTTATGGAATGGCGTCTTCGAGAACGTCGAAGGAACATGGCTCCGATGGTGCCTGCCTAATGGAACGTTGGTTCCGACGGGCGCCGAACGCGCTGATGCGGAAAAGCACCGCGCTGATGCGGAAAAACAACGCGCTGATGCAGAAAAGCACCGCGCTGATGCAGAAAAGCACCGCGCTGATGCAGAAAAGCACCGCTCCGACAAGCTCGCGGAACGACTTCGAGCCCTGGGCATCGACCCCGACAAGCTGTAATATCCGCTTGACGAGGCGCAAGTTCCAGGAAGGCGTCTGCGCCGGGCGAACTTGTTGAAACAAGCAAAAAACTAGCCCGCCGCGCGGAACCGCGATACGACGCCCTTCGCATGAATCACGATCCCATGGATACATCCGAGCAATAGATTCCTCCGGTGCTGATTCCAGCGGCGATTGCGGGGGAACTGCTTTTTGTGGTCGGCGTGGGTTTGCCCCGGCGGGATGATTTGTTCGACGCAATGTTGCAGCAGGCCATTGACGAGCCTGGTGAAGCAACAGAACGTCGGGCACTTGGCAGGCGATTACGAATTGGCTCGTGTGTGGAGCAAGCTTCGACCTCGACTACCCCGCGCCCCTCACCGTTTCGTCGAATTCCTCGCCGGTATTTCCAATGGCGAAACGCCGTACAAACTGGCGTGAATGATCCACCCGGCAATGATTCCCGCAATCAAGGTAATGGCCATGCTCGTGATGGCCGCGCCGAATGAAATGCCCGCCGATTGATTCTTTTTCGAGCCGTCCATCGACGGGACAGGCAATTGTGGAGCCGAAGCGCCCCGCGCACGTGAGGTATTGCGTAAATGCGCTGGAAGATCGTCGTCCACGCCGGGCGTAACTGGCTGATGCACCACGACCGCTCGATTATGAGCTGTATTGCGCATAAAAGACGGACCGTCCTCGTCGACGCCAGATGCGAGGCCCAAAGGCGGCAATTTGGGCGGCATCGGCGGCGGTGCTAAACGAAGTGACGGCGGTGGCGTCGCTGGCGCCGGTAATGGCATTGGGGCAGGCATTGGAGGTGGAGGAGGCAACGCGACGGGATTCGGTTGTGGAATCGGAATCGTGTTGACTCCCGCTTGTCGTGGACGCGTGACGGACGATTCTTCAGTGGCACCGGGCGGTGGAGACGGATCTGGCAACGAAAGAGCCGACGGGTTGACAACGACGCGATCCGTTTGCGATTTGGCGCCGTTGTTGGTGAGCTTGATGATGTTTGCCGCATCAGGACCAAGGAGTGACGAAACAGGCGCCGCTTGCGTCGGCGCATCGGCATCTTCAGCCTGCGGCTTCATGTCCCGCAACGTGACGAGTTCGTCGAGCATCGAATCGATTTGGTCGTATCGTTCAACAGGACGGCGCTTCAGTGCGCGCATGATGATCTTCGCCGTCGCCGCAGCGATGATGTCGATCCGCTCGACGACGAGTGGCGGAGCTTCACCATCGAGTTTGGCGCGCGCGTACGCGATGTCGTCGAGGTCCCCGAAGGCATGCAGGCCCGTCATGGCGCGATAAAGTATCGCTCCAAGCGCATAAACGTCGGCAGGTCGACCAACGTCGCGTGAGTTCAATACTTGCTCGGGCGCCATGTACGCGACGGTGCCGAGCATCGTGTCGGCACGCGTGATGCCCGTGAGCGCATCGTCGTTCGGACGTTTGCCCTGGCCATGTGGATCGAGACGCGCGAAGCCGAAATCGATGAGTACCGCTTTGGTTCCGCCCCCGGACAAACGCCGCAAGATGACGTTTTCAGGCTTCAAATCTCGATGGATGATGTTCGCTTCATGGAGCACGCCGACGGCACGAGCGATGTCGATCCCGATGGCGATGACTTCCGCAACGGGAAGCCTGCGCCGCTTGTCGAGCAGATCCGCGAGCGACTCGCCGTCGACAAACTCCATGACGAGCAAAAGGCCAAACTTGGGATCCGTAATTTGCTCGATGACTTGCGAGACGTGTTCGCTTTGAAGTTTGCCGAGCAAGACGGCTTCACGGCGAAAACGAGCGACGAGTTCACGGTCTTTGGCCGTTTCGGGCAAGAGGCGTTTGATGGCCACACGCCGCGATTTTTGATCGCCGGCTATCCACACTTCCCCAACGCCACCTTCGGCGATCTTGCGCTCGAGGCGGTACTTTCCGCCAATCATTGCGCCGGGAAGAAAATCCATGGGCGCGCATCTTAACCGACCCTTGAAGCAAAGACGAGCAAAGCGTGCGTCGAGGTTGTCAATCGGGTGTGCTGTTGACGTGTTGTCGAGGTTCGTTAGTCTATGACCGGCGTTTGTAGTTTTTGGGAGGAAGCGGATGATGACGAGACGCTCGAAACTGCGGCATATGGTGCCGGTGCTGTTGGGTCTGTCAGCTCTAATTGCGGCAGGATGCGGTGGTGACGAAAAAACCACGACGCCTGGAGGAGTACCGTCCACACCACGCCTGTCGGGAAAACTTCAGTATGAGTCCGTCCCGTACGATCAATCGAATGATGGTCTCGATTATTCAAAAATCACGGCTCGTCCCATTCGCGGCGCGAGGGTTTTGTTGCTAGATGCGACGAACGACGCTATTTTGGAAGAAACCACGTCGACGAACGACGGCAAATATTCTTTTGATTGGTCGGGATCGCCGAGCGTCAAGCTTTGGGTGTATGCGGAAACGGTGGTGCCCGCGATCGTGATCGCCGACAATACGACGCAAGACGCGAAATATGTTTTGGAAAGCGCCGAAATTGTCGCGGACGGGCCCAAAACGCTCGATCTATTGGCGGGGTTGGGCTGGACGGGCAATTCGTACGGAAAAACGCGACAATCGGCACCTTTTACGATTCTCGATGCTGCGTATACGGCGGCAAAACGGTTCCTCGACGAAGGAAAACCCGCGCCAATTTTTCCAAAATTGGAAATCAATTGGAGCGTGGAAAATAGGCCCGAAGATGGGAGCGTCAATCTCGGACAAATTGGTACGTCCTACTGGGATGGGAGCGAAATTTACATTTTGGGCAAAGCAGACGTGGACACGGACGAGTTCGATACGCATGTGATCGTGCACGAATGGGGGCATTCGTTCGAGCAATTCATTTCGCGTTCGGACAGCCAGGGAGGTAGTCACGGATTCGGTGATGTCCTCGATCCGCGGCTCGCCTTTAGCGAAGGATTTTGTAATGCGCTTTCGGGAATCATTTTGGATCCGGATACGGTGTACAGCGATTCGTCGGGGATGAAACAAAATGACGGATTCTGGGAGGACGTTGACGCCAATGACACGAGCGCGGCGATCAAGCCCGGGTGGTATTCGGAAACGACGGTACAAAACATCGTATTCGATTTGTACGACGGTGATAAAAACGGCGTGGAAACATTCGATAAGGTGGTGCTAGGCATTCCGGGGATTTATAAGGCCGTGACGGGAGGACTCAAAACGACTTCCGCCATGACCACGCTGTTTGCCTTCGTTTCGACGATCAAAACGAATCATGCCGATGCCACGAGCACGATTGATACATTGGTGACATACCACGCAAATGGCGTGGGATTTGGAATCGATCCTATCAAGGATGAATGGGGGACGAATGAAACCCATGGCGGGGACGATCCGAATGCAATTCCGGTGTACGTCGGAATGAAAATGGGCGATTCGAAAACAGTGACGTTGACTGGAGGCCTCGATTCAGCGCTACTCGGGCAAAACCGGTTTTTACGTTTCACCGGCACAGGAGCATCGGTAAACGTGGCAACGACGTGTTTCGAGGACGTGGATATTTACGTGTATCAGCGCGGCGTGGAAGTAGGCAGCGCGGCGACGACAGGCGGCAATGAATCGGTCAAGTTTTCCACGAAATCGGGCGATGAATACGTGATCAACGTGCAAGGGTATGGACCATCGAATGGTCCTTACGAAGTGATTGTCGACGTGACGCCATGAAGGAGATTCGGAAGATGAAAACGACGATATGGAACCTCGGACTCCTCGTGACGGTCGTGGTCGTGGGAGGCGTTGCGGGATGCGGGAATGCTGAACCGAAAGAAGCGGATCATGCGGGTGGGTTGAGCGCGGTGATGGATGGTTCAGACAAACCCGAGGGTCCACGCACGGCCAAACCGTCGGCGCCGGTGGTGATCGATGGGAAGTTGGAAGCGGCAAACGCGATGTTCGCGGTTGGGTTCGTGACGGATGCGACGGACGTGACGATCGATGTGTGGGGCGTGGATGGTTTGACCGTGACGAGCATGGGGATCACGAAGGGTGGTCAAGCGGTGGCGCAGACGCGCTTTGCGAAGGGCGAACAGGTGGACGTGAACGTGTCGTTTACGGCGCCGACGACGGTGCGCACGAACGTGGCGATCCGGGTGCGGGGCAACTTTGGAGGAAGCGTTCGGGAGCGGGTGCAGTCGTTTACGGTGAACGCGGATTTGCCAGCGGCGACGAAAGCGCCGGGGGAGGTGAAGGTTGGTCCGGATGGAACACCGGTGCGCGTGATGAAGGCGGAGTGATCGGGTGGGCGAAGCGTTCGTCCACCTCGTACATTCCGATCAACGATCGGGAAAGCGAAGCGTTTGTCCGCCTCGCACATTCTGATCAGCGATCGGCGACTTTTTTCTTGGCGGTTGGCAGTGGTCCGACGATGCGACTGCGCGCTGCGTGCAGGAGTGGTTCGGCGGGCGTGAGGGCATCGACGAGGTCGCCGGCGCGGCGTGAAGCGTCTTCGGCCTTCTTCCACGCTGCGGAATTACCGATGGTGTTGGGCCCAGAGCGGCTCGCGAGTTCGAGTGCATCCGCGAGATCCCGGCCCACTCGTTCGATGCGGGTCAGCTCGTTTTTGCCGGCTCCGGCGAGTTTGGCCGCCACATACATTGCGCGAACGATGCCGACGAGGTCGCGCACGGCAGCAGCAGGAAATGGCTCTTCACGCCCGGAGATCACCTGAACGAATGTACTGTATTCATTCTCAATGGCGAGCACCAAAAGAACGAACCCTTATTTTTGAGTGTTATGGGCGGATTTTGAGGGGTGTTAATCCGGCCTTCGCATCGATGTATCGCGCACACGCGGCACCCCGAACTCGCCCGCGGTACCAAAAAGCTGCAAGCACGGCCTTCACCCGGTTTTTCGGCACTGCGGCACCCCGAACTCGCCCGATTCAATGGGGTAGCTCGGCCTTCGCATCGATGTTTCGCGCACACGCGGCACCCCGAACTCGCCCGCCCAAGCTCGGGCTCAAACAGCGGGGCCCCGCCGCACATGCGCGAAACATCGACGCGAAGACCTCTGTCGTTATGTGTGAGGGGGACAAACGAGAGGAGAGCGGCGCGAAGACCTCGGTCGCAATGTACGAGGGAGACAAACTGCGGGAAGTCGTTTGGAAGTGTAGGAAGTTGGTCGTTACGAACGACGACGGTAGCGGGAGTCGTGACGGGAGAGCGAGTCTTCGATGAGGGCCGCCAACTGAGGCACGCGCAAGCGGAGCGTCTTCAACCCATGATGACCAGTCATGAATTCATCGAACCACGTGCCTTCTTCAATGGCGGCACGAGGAATTTCCGATAAGCGCTTTTCGACGGCGCGAGCAATGAGCGGAGCATTCTGTGTGAGCTGACTCAATGTAGCGCTTTCCTTGGTTGGGTCCTCTTTATTGTAAAATTGATGGTACCAACTGCGCCGTTTTTCGAGAATGTCCACTCCGTACCCAAGACCAAGTTCACGGAGTGTCGAGCGAGCATCGCCACGATATCCCTCCGGTATGCGCTCGGTCATAATCATTTCGAGATTTGGCAATAAAATCTCGAACCAATCGTCCCCTATGGTGAAGGGATTCAGAACGCCCTCATCTAGAGTATCTTTGGCGCGATTCATGTCATGATCGGCATATCGATAATTGGACCATTCATAAACGAGCGCACGGCCCTCTTTCGATGATTTGGGTATAAAATGATCCACCGTGGGATTGCCGGTCCACATAGCCGAGTATCCGCAAAGATGATTGAATCCTGCGGCTAAATCACGACGAAACGGAGTCCAATAAGCGGGGAACTGTTCTGGCACCGCGTCGGGATGATTCGCCAACCACCGATTTCCTTTTTGCCGAGCTTCTTTATCGAAACGCGGTGGTTCCGGAACTTCGTCAACGCGAATCACTTGTCAGCGTCCCCCATAAAAATGAGCCACCGGGGCCAGAATGGATCTTGTCCAGGCAACGTGCGGGCGAGTTCTTTATCGATTTCTTCCGGTGTTTTAAAGAATCGTGGGGTTTCACCGCGCATGAGCGCATTTGCGTCTTCCATGGCTCGCTCCGCTTCGACGGAACGATCGGTCTGGAGGTGGAAAACCCGCGAGGTCAACCAGCGCGATGAAGTGCCACGTCGCCCGAGCTCGTCGGATTTGAGAACGACTTTGCCTTCTTCGAGGGCAAATAGAAAAAGCTGGTCGAGTTCGTCTTTCCAATGCGGTTCGAGCGAGGCGAGCACCATGGGCGAATGCGTCGTGACGTGCATTTGCACTTGCATACCCTCACCAAGCGATTCCAATACTTTTAGCAATGCCGGCAGAATGCGCCGTTGCCATTCGGGATGGAGATGGTTCTCGACTTCGTCCATGAGGAAGACGAGTTTATTGATTGGTTTTTCCTGTCGTAGACGAGCTTCCTCTGCGTGTTCGTGCCACGCCCAAGTAATCAAATAGGCGAGATTGCTGATCCGCTGCATTCCTGCGGAAGCATGGATGATGGGAAGCGCCCCGTACCCCGTATCAATTGTTGGAAACGTACGCGCATCATTGAAAATCCGAACGGGAGCGGCCGGCCGGATTGTTTCCCCGACCTCTGGATGCGGAGATACTACTTCTAGGATTTGACATAAATGCGCGAATGCTTGGCCGCTCGGCGTTTCAGGTCGTTTTTCCTGCCAAGTAACCCAATCTTCAATGAGTCCTCGACAAATAACCTCGCCCCCGGCGCCTCTTGGGTTGATGCCTCGCAAGATCTCTTCCGGCGAGAAATCAAACACGGTTCCTCGTCCCCAAAGTTCGGGGAAAAACGTACGTGATGGATCCCAAATATCCACCTTTCCATTAACCCGCACGTAGATAACGAGAGCATCCGTTGGCCAGCTATCGTCATCACCTACCCATCGGGGTGGCTTTGTTGAAAACTTGTATTCACCGAAAGCGCGTTCGTCGGAGCCATATTCAATTTTCGCGTCAACCGCATCTGCTCTCGGGAGCGCAAGCATCCCCGCCCAATTCCCCGTGAGCACATACCAAATGGTTTCGAGGAACAAACTCTTCCCCAGCCCATTGTCCCCCGTCAGCACATTGAGCCGCGGCGCGAAATGCATCTCCATTTCCGGCGCCGGTCCTACCCCAACCAATTTCAACGATTGCAACATGATTCCCCCATAAACAAAAGCTCGGGATTTGCCAATGCAAACATCACACCAACTTCCCCACCACGCCCTCGACTGCGCGCACCAATTCCCCCGATAACAAAAGTTCCCGAACCGCCGCAATATCCTTGTAAAGCGGGCGATCCTCAACAAGCGTCGGACTCACTCCTCGCACCGTATCGTGCGCTCGCTCCACTGCTTTGCTCGATCGTAATGGCCGACGTTGATCAATCCCCTGCGCCGCCGTCATGATCTCGATCGCTAAACACGTCCGGACATTCTCGATGACCTGCCCAAGCTTGCGCGCACTCACGCTGCCCATACTGACGTGATCCTCGCGCCCTGCACTCGAGGGAATCGAATCGACACTCGCCGGATGACAATAAATCTTGTTTTCACTCACGAGCGAAGCACTCGCTACCTGCGCAATCATGAACCCCGAATGCAAACCACTTTGAGGGGCAAGGAATGGGGTCAAACCCGTCGATAACGCTGGATTCACGAGTTGTTCGACACGCCGTTCGCTGATGTTCGCGAGCTCCGCCACCGCCATCGCCGCCAAATCGAGCGCCAATGCCAGCGGTTGACCGTGAAAGTTTCCGCCCGACAAAAGATCCGCGCCTCCGTCATCGCGCAAAAAAATGGTCGGATTGTCGGTGACGCTATTGAGTTCCCGACCGAGCACGCCTGCCGCCCATTCAAGCGCATCACGCGACGCTCCGTGCACTTGCGGCATGCAACGAAGCGAATACGCGTCTTGCACCCGCGGACAATCCGCATGGCTCTCCATGATCTCACTGTCGTCGAGCATCGTGCGCAAGTTCGACGCCACCGCCGCTTGACCCGGATGCGGACGCACCGTCATCAAACGCTCGTCAAAGGGTCGCTTGGAACCTTTCGCCGCTTCGAGACTCATCGCTCCAGCAACGTCCGCGATCGTGCACAACATGAGTGCATCACACAACGCAAGCGAGCCGAGTGCCGCCATGTATTGCGTGCCGTTAATCAGCGCGAGTCCCTCTTTCGCCGCGAGTTCTACCGGACGAACCCCAGCACGAGACAACGCTTCACCACCAGTCATTCGTTGGTTCTCAAACGATGCTTCACCTTCACCCATGAGCACGAGCGCCAAGTGCGCAAGAGGCGCGAGGTCCCCAGATGCACCGACGGAACCTTGTGCTGGAATACGCGGCGTGACGCCTCGATTCAGCATCTCCACGAGCAACTCGACGACTTCGATTCGTACGCCGGAATGACCGAGCGCGACGACTTGGGCGCGCAGAAGCATCATCGCGCGAACTTCAGCCGTACCCAGATCCGGACCAACGCCGCAGGAATGACTACGCACGAGGTTTTTCTGAAGCGCGATGACGTCGCGATGTCCGATGCGCGTTTCCGCAAGCGCGCCAAACCCCGTGTTGACGCCATACACCGCTGGGGCGGCATCGCCACTTTCCACGATGGCATCGACTGCACGACGCGCAGCTTGAACACGCACGCGCGCATCAGCACCAAACACAACTGAGCGACCTCGACGCGCGACGTCTTCGAGGTCCTTGAGCGAGATGGAACAACCGAGTTCTACAGGGGACTTTGCGTGCACGAGCGCAACGCTAGCAGGCGACACGCACGACGACGAACTGCCTTCCGAGAGACGCGATGATCGCTTATTCTGCCGCGCCGTCGATGGACCCAAAGGTGCCAACCACTTTGGTGGACCCAAAGGTGCCAACCACTTTTTGCGGGACTTTTGAACCCATGTGCACGATGAACATCGACTGCCAAAGCGCCGACCTAAATCCCTGCTCGTGCTACGAGGGACACAACGCGCTCGTCCCCAAGAACCGCTGATCTTCCATGCGATACTTCGTCAAATATTCCTCCGGCCGCGAAATACCCGTCGACGTGACCGTTCTATCGACCGGAGAAATCCGCGCCGAAATCGAAGGTCGCTCGTTCAAACTCGATGCATACGATCATCGAGGCGTCACCCACGTGAACCTCGAAGGCAAGTCCGTCGAGTTGTGGATGGACGGCAAAGCGCCCGAAATCGGCGTTGTTTCCGCGAACAAACGTTTTCACGTCCACGTCGAAAACGAACGCACGCGAGCGCTCGTTGGTAGTTCCGGAAAAACGGCGGCAGGTGGGGACAAACTCATCACGTCTCCGATGCCTGGCCGAGTTTTGAAGGTGCTCGTGGCCGAAGGGGACGAAATTCATGCCGGCAAGCCGCTCGTCGTCGTCGAAGCGATGAAAATGGAAAACGAACTTGCTGCCGCGCACGATGGCAAAGTGAAGAAGGTTTACGTCACTGCTGGCACGGCTGTCGAAGGTGGTGCCAAGCTCGTTGAACTCGAATGACCATGCGCCGACGTCTTCCCCTCGCTCATCTCCCCACGCCCATTCAACGCCCTCGTCGTCTCGTCGAAGCCACGGGCATCGATCTATGGGTCAAACGCGACGACATGACCGGCGGCGCGGAAGCCGGGAACAAGATCCGCAAACTCGAGTATCTGCTTGCCGAAGCGATCTCGCTCGAATGCGACACCGTGATCACTTGCGGAGGTTTGCAGTCGAATCACTCGCGAGCGACAGCCCTTTGTGCAGCTTCGTTGGGGCTCAAAACAATTTTACTTTTGCGAACGAACGATCCGGACAACGTCACGGTCGATGGCAACTTGCTGCTCGATCGTCTCGCGGGTGCCGAAGTGCGGTTCATCTCGCCCGAGCAATACCAGGATCGAGATCGCATCATGGATCAAGCGGCCGAAGCGTTGCTACGCGAAGGGCGTCGAGCGTATGTGATTCCGGAAGGCGGATCGAACGGGCTTGGCGCATTCGGGTACGTCGAAGCGATGGCCGAAGTGCGACGGCAAATCGATGTGGGGTTAGGCGGGGGCAAACCCTACGACGCGATCGTGGTCGCGTGTGGTTCCGGAGGAACTGCGGCGGGCGCAGCGCTTGGAGCCGCGATGTACGGTGTGGCGCGTGAAGTGGTCGCGATGGCGGTGTGTGATGACGCGTCTTATTTCGAGGGGCGGATCAAGAGCATCATGCAGGACGCTCGGCAGCTTGATACCCGTTTGCCTGAACCCGTGCGGCTTGTCGTCCACGATGGCTGCAAAGGTCCGGCTTACGCGGTGATGACGGTTGAACAGCGAAAACTGCTGGCACGCGTCACGAGTTTGTCCGGGCTGGTGCTCGATCCGGTTTACACGGGCAAGGCATTTTCGGGGCTGGTAGATCTTACGAAGCCGAACGGATTGCTCGTCGGCAAACGCGTGTTGTTCCTGCACACGGGCGGATTGCCGGGGCTGCTCGCGCAAGCTGCCGAATTTGCGGCGGACGTCGAAGAAGAAGACACGTGAAGAACGAGGGCTCCTCGCCCTCGACCCGCGCAAGGGGCCAGCCCCTTGACCCTGGCATGGTTTGTCCGCTTCGCGTTCAAACCACAAGGGACTTCGCCTGTTCTAGGCACGAGCCAACCACAAAGCCTTGATCCTGTTTGGATGGACCGCATCGCGGTCCATCCAATGTTAGGTCCAGGGCTGGCCCTGGCGCGGGTCCAGGGGCGCGCAGCCCCTGGTCAGGGGTGTATGTGAACGACGGTGCCTTCGCCTGTTGGTTCACTGGCTTGAACGCCGTGCCAATCGGTGGGCAACGGGGGGTCGGTCCACATGAAAACGCGGCGAGCGTCAATGGGGGAAAGGTTGATACAACCGTGGCTGCGCGGTTTACCGTATTCGTCGTGCCAAGGTGCGGCGTGTAATGCGTACCCAGCCTCGAAGTATTGAACCCACGGTACGTCGCGCAATTCGAATTTATTGCCAGATTCGTGCGAATCCATGGTCGTCGTGACGTGTTTTTCGCGAATCTTGAACGTTCCGCGCACGGTTGAAAACGTCTTTTTTGGATCGCCGAGACCATCCTTACCGGTGGCGACAGCCGTTGCGTACACCGGTGTCGTTCCTTCGTACATAATAAGGATTTGACTTAAAATGGAGATGTCGACCCATTTTTTCGTCGTTTTCGCAAATGCCGGCAGGTCTGACGGTTTCACCGCAATAGCCACGTCGGAATCTTTGAACCACGAACCATCTTTGGCTTCCACGAGGCGCGTCTCGCCGATTTTCGTCGACTTACCCGTGAGTTGAATCGCGGTGTGAAAACGAACCGCTCCTTTTTTATCGAGCGCCCGGCGACTCGTATCGTACTTGAATCCGTCGGTCACTTTGACGAATGCAAGCGGCAATTCCCAGCCCTTTTTCATATCGACGCCATGAAACGTCGACCCTCGGGCTGGCTTGATCTTCGACGTGGGAACGAGCCGCGCATCGGTGGTCATTGCAAACCGACGATCGTTGTCGCCGATAAACGTCCCAATGAGTGCCAAGCCAGCGTGACGTGCAACGCGATTGGTAATGATCGCGTAATCGGGCACCTTGAATGAGGAGATGTTCGGGATTTTGCGTCCACCTTGAAAAAACCACGGAATGGCCTCATTGCCGTCACCGCCATACAGAACCTGATCGCTAAGCTCCGGCGCTTCGGTCGGCGGCTCACCAATGGCATTTCCATCGACATCGAGCGGCACGTCATTAGCACCGACTTCGATGGAGTCCCACTTCGACTTGAGGCGTTTGTAACTACGCAGATGCTCCTTGAGGCGCATCTCGTATTGGAATTGTTCGGCTTTCGATGCGGGACGATAATAATTGGGCGCAATGGCGCGGACGAAGGCATACGGATACGGCATGGGCTTCGACAAATCCGGCCTTTTTATGAGCGCCCGCAGGATCGGATGCTTCATGTCGATCGAAGCTTCCTCGCCGGCGCAGAGGTAGCCCGCTGGTAGAATGCGGTAATACCCACCTTGGCAATCATCGAATGCGGCAGGTTTTTCCCCACGAACAGCCGTTCCTCCCGCGCGTAAATACCCAACTTTGGGCGAACGCCGATCCGGTTTGGAATAAATGGGCGCCACCATTTGCACCGCCCCAATACGTGGGCCGCCTTCTTTGGGCATCGTCGACGGGTCCACGTCTTTTTCCGCAGCCGCCGACAGACTCACAATCCCTTCGGCAGGACCTTCTTTTTTGGGGCCAGCCTTACACGAGCAGAGGGTAAGCACGCCAAGCACAAGAGACATGGCTCGGAGATCGAAATTCATTGGACGTCCAACGATTCTGAGGTTCTCACGGGCGAGCAAAGCGCTGGAGAAAGGCCGTGTGAGTGCATGCATGAAGCCGTCATGCCCAACCTGAAGACAAAGGGCCAAGTTTTAGACGACAGGTGATTCGAGTTCGAGGATTTCGATGCGAAGTACTTGCGCCACGGCAAACTTCTCGCTAGGTTGCTGGCCTCACGCGAAAGTACGGGCGTGCGCCACTAGCTCAGTTGGATAGAGCGTCGGCCTCCGAAGCCGAAGGCCACTGGTTCGAATCCAGTGTGGCGCGCCAAGTTGTTGATACGCACGTGTGTACACTGTGTGCGTGTGCGACGGATGTGACCAGGGGCTCCGCGCCCCTGGACCCGCGCCAGGGCCAGCCCTGGACCTTGTATGGTTCGTCCGCTACGCGGTCGAACCACAAGCGTGCAATTCAACGGGCTTGGCCGCAGTTTGTCTCTTTCGGGGGGTATGGGGCGCAGCCCACCATCGGGAAGGGCCTCGCGAAGCGCGCTACCAATTCAACGGGCTTGGCCGCAGTTTGTCTCTCTCGGGGGGTATGGGGGGCAGAGCCGTCGG
>JANORL010000637.1:0-11212 GCA_031415295.1 Polyangiaceae bacterium
CGATCGCGATCCGATTTGGATTGTCGTGACTCGACGCGGTGCCCCCACGCTCCCACATCCTGTTCGATCGTCGGATCATGCACGCACGATTCGACAATGACCGCACCTGGATTCAGCTCATGCAGCTCCTCCAGGGTCCAATGCGAAACACAGGCCGGGAGCGCACATACAAGCGATAAACACACCAAGAAACGAATGAACGGTCGGAGGTAACGGTGCTTCATGGGAGCATGGAAACACAGCCGGCATGTCGAGGGCAAGAATCACGCAGTCGCAAAATTGCTTGCCAAAAATGACGCAATACCCATCCGGTGGCGAGACAGGGAGCGCGCACGCGCACGTGCACGTGCACGTGCACGAAAGACGGGAGACGGGAGACTCTGGTCGTGCGCCGAACGCGTGGGGCTCGTTTTTTTCGTCCGTGAAGGTGGAGAAAACATCCCTGCCAACCAGCGAAAGTCATCGTGTAGATGACACATTTGCTGCTCGCAGACGTGCTTTCGTCCGGCGCAGACCCCTTCGCGGCGCTCGCTGAGACATTGAAGTCGGATGAAGACAGTTCACGATCAGTCTTGGTCACGTTCCGTAAATTGCAGAACGCCTTCGCGGCGTTCGCGCGGGCATCTTGGACCGACAAAAACGTCTTCGCGGCGTTCGCGCGGGCGTCTTGGACCGACAAAAACGTCTTCGCGGCGTTCGCGAGGGCGTCTTGGACCGATAAAAACGTATCCGCGCCAGTCGCGTGGGCAACGTGTTTGTGGTATGTCGTGGATATGTTGCAAACCCGCGCTGAAGCCACGTCTTTTCGTGAAACATCGTTACACGCCGACGTCATGCAGTTCATCCGGGCACTCGATGGCCGCAACGATCCGCGGCTACATGTCCAGACGTTTGGTGTTTCGCCTGGAGGTCGCGAATTGCCCCTGTTGATATTGTCCAAAGATGGTGTGCAATCGGCCGCGGATGCGCGGAAGTCGAATCGCCCGGTCGTGCTGTTGATGGATGGGATTCATCCGGGTGAAGTCGAAGGCAAAGAAGCAACATTGGCGCTCGTCCGAGACATGCTCGACGGCAAACAAGAAGATTTCCTCGAAACGATTACTTTGGTGATCGTCCCGTTGTTTAATCCCGATGGCAATGATGCGCTCGATCCAGCCAATCGGCGGCTCAATCTGAAAAAGCTCGAAGGGCAAATTGGACCGGTCGTCGGAACACGTACGCAGAGCCACGGGATCAACTTGAATCGCGATTACATGCGCCAACGCGCTCCCGAAATGAGGTTATTGCAGGATCATGTCTGTATTCCGTTCGCTCCAGATTTGACAATCGACAACCACGCGACGAATGGTTCGGTGCATCGATTTCAAATGACGGTCGACGTACCCCATACGGTGGAATCGGGCCGAGCCGAACCGATTGAATTGGCGCGTCAAAAGATGGTGCCCGAAGTGATTGCCGCCGTGCGTTCTCGGGGGTTTGAAAGCGGCTGGTATGGCAATTTCGTCGAGGATGAACGGGTTGTGGATGCTCGAGGTGATGTCGATCCGAATTCGCCTGTGGGTTTGGGTTGGATGACGTATCCGCACAATCCGCGATTTGGTTCGAATTATCGGGGTTTGACCAATCGAATGGACATTCTGCTCGAGTGTTATAGTTATTTGCCATTCGAGGAGCGGGTGCAAACGGCGCGGGCATGGCAAATCGAATTATTGGCGTGGGCAGCGAAAAATGCCGATACGATCAAGCAAGTGGTCGAAGCGAGCAAAATGCCACCGGCACGCGTTGCTGTTCGGTATGCATTGGAAGCGTTCGACAAACCTGTTTCGATTCTCACGCGCACGCCGCGAACGCTCGAAGGAGCTCCGTCCTCGTGCACCATTCCGCATTTTGGACGGTTTCGAGGCACCGTCGTCGTGGATCGACCGAAGTCGTACCTCGTTCCAGTGTCCGTGGCGGATCATTTGAAAAACCACGGTTTGGTGGTCGAGCCAGCGGAAGGAACGTACGACGTCGAGGTTGCCAAAATTGAATCACTTGGGACACAAGACGGTCGGGCGATTCTCGAGGCGGCCAAAGTTGGTGATGTTGCAGTACGTTGGCAAATGGAAAAACGTGACCTTCCGGCGGGGTATGCGAAGGTCGACACGAGTCAACCACTTGGAGCCGTTGCGGTATATTTGTGCGAGCCGGAAAGTGATGACGGCGTTTTCGAAAACGAACTTGTTCCGGTGCCCAAAGTTGGCGCGGACCATAGCGTATTTCGAGTGCGCTAGGGCGCGGCGACGATCCTCCAATGATTTTATTGAAAAAACTCAAGGAATTTCTGGCGTCTGCCTCGTAATGACCTAGGTTGAGGTCGTGATCGGACCAGTGGCCCCCGAGGGATACGCGGTGGAGCAAGTGCTCGGTCGCGGAAGCACGGGAATCGTGTATGCGGCGCGGCACATGCGGACGGGAGAACCTGTTGCGATCAAGTGGTTGACCGTCGCGGCAATCCAGAAGCGACATTCGGCTTTGCAGCGTTTCGAGCGCGAGGCATTTTTGGCGAGCAACGTTGAATCGCCGCACATTGTCCGGGTCATCGAACTTGGCCGGCATCGAGATGGCGTGCCGTACATTGTCATGGAACGATTTGATGGCGAGGATTTGCAAGCATTATTGAATCGCACGGGTCCACTCGCGCCCCACGCGGCACTGCGTATTGCGGCGCAGCTGTGCGCGGGACTCGATGATGCGCATCGTGCAGGTATCGTTCATCGGGACATCAAACCGTCCAACTTGCTTTTGGCACACTTGCCTGATGGAACGGTCGTCGTGAAGATACTCGATTTTGGTATTGCGAAGATTCGGCCGGGACACCCGGATTCGGCTGACAGCGGCGAATATCGCACGACAGAAGGACGCGTGATGGGCTCTCCGTATTTCTTGTCGCCCGAGCAGCTCCACGGAAAACCAGATATCGACCAACAGGCTGACGTCTTTTCGACGGGCATTACGCTCTACACGATGCTCGCGGGGGACGTACCGTTTCCGGACGTTAAAACATTTGTACAATTTTTGCTGCATGCTCGGTCGTTCGCTCCGCAATCCGTACGCGAAGCGGCGCCATGGGTATCCGAAAACGTAGCAAAGATCGTGGAAACGGCCACACGTCTCGAACGGGAGAAACGTTATCTGACGGCGCGGGCAATGCACGATGCAATCGTCGAGGTTTTACCTGGCGATACGACGTTACGCACGGAAATGCTTGTCGGCGTGAAGTAATCGCGTTGGGTGCGATGCCCTGACGAACACGAAAATCGTTTCTGTGGTTGCAAAATGAAGTGGCCTTGACGCCCGGACATGGTATCGCAGCAGCGGAGAGCGCCATGAGATACTTGTTGGCTCAAGCGAATGTAGCTTACGCCTTGGCTTCGAACGACGACCCGCGAATGGCCGACTATTTTGCGCGGCTCGATGAAATGAACACGCTTGCCGACCGGTCGCCTGGGTTTGTCTGGAGGTACCTCACGGATTCACGCGACCCAACGCAACGCGAATTCGACGATCCGCACGTGTTGTTCAACATGTCGGTGTGGGAGTCGATCGACGCGCTTCATCATTACACCTATGGTACCGCGCACGTCGAGGTGTACGCGGCACGGCGTCGTTGGTTTGCCGACGAAAGGGCGGTGGTGGGAGGCCACGCACTGGCATTGTGGTGGATACCCGAAAGAACCTTGCCGACGGTGGACGATGCCAAACGCAAACTCGCATTGATTACGGAAAAAGGGCCGACGGAAGAAGCATTTTCGCTTAAAAAATGGTTTGCGCCGCCGCAATGAACATCAATCCCAATCTCGCGACGGAGGACGTTTGTATTCGCTGCCCGGCGTCGTGATTTCCTCGACGGAAACCTTTTGAATAGACCACGTCGTCCGGCCTGAGCCTTCTTTTACATCCCACAGAAGCGACACGACGGCTGCGCATACGACAACTTGTTGGCCGTCGACCAATGGTTTGCCCGGGGCTCCCCCATCGGGCTTTGTCGACGGAAGTTTGGCGCGCGGTTTTTCAACCGGTGTGCCTTGAATCGAATAATGTCCGTCTGAATTTTTCTTGACAACGAGGTCTGTGAGTTGCCGCGTTTCCACGCCACAGATACGTTTGCGCAATTCCTTGTCTTGCTCGACCCGGGCCTTGACGAGCGGCTCGCCATCGGATGCTTCGGGCCCACCAATTTCTTTGGCGATGCCCGAAACGGCGCTACATGCTTTGCAGCATCCGGTAGCAGAAATTGCGCCGATCCATGCGGCAAACAAGACACCCTTCGTCGACATCGCGCCACTGTACTTCAAAACAAGGTTCTTGGGGTTCGTTATGCGCACCAGCTTGTTTTTCGGATGAACTTTGCTCATGAGCGTTTGCAAACGAACTACTGAAACAACTCGACCCTCACAAACCGATGACCTTCCACCATTTTTGCCGCATGTTCCAGCCATCGTACGAATGATGGCTATCGTGCCACTTGGTTTTGCCGTACTTTTCTCGATGGGTCAACGCGAAGGCGGCAACTTGCCCATTTTGCGCTGCAACGAACTTTCGATTCGTGAAGCGTCGACACATGCGGCTTTTATCGGCGCCGTCGTGGATGTATCGGCAATCATGCCCGCCATGGCGCATGATTCTCCAAATACAGCAACCGTTGACGAGCTCGATGACGGCACTTATCTTGCGCGCGGTCTCGCTTTGCCGATGGCGGGTCGATGGTTCGTCGATGTCGAGGCAACGCGGCAAGAAGCTTTCGACACCATGCGATTTACGTACGACATTCGTTGAGAGTTCGTACTGCGATTCACCGCAATCTCACCTCGTTTACGCGACGTTGGCAAGACTCGAGGTCTTGACGGGATTGTTCGTCGGAAAAATCGAGAATGGTCTGACGCATATCGAGGGACATGCAATAGCTGGTGGGAGTCCATAGGCGCGTGTCGGCGGCACTGTGTAGCGGTTCGAGATCGTTCCACACAATGACGGTGTTGTCTTCGGATGCCCCAACGATGCGTTGGCCATCGGCGCTCCACGAAGCCGCGTTGACGGAAGTGTTCAACGCACGCAGTGTCAATCGTTCGCCTGTACCGTCTGCATTCCAGACGAGGACCGTACCGTCGTTGTAGGACACGACGATACGCTTGCCGTCGGGACTGAAGGGCCGATAGGATGAAATAGCAGGAATTTCATGATGACCGTCGAGCACGACGGGCTGGCCTGAACCGTCGGCATTCCACAAACGCACGGTCTTGTCATTCGAAGCGGAGACAATACGCTTTCCATCGGGGCTAAATGCGACCCCATTCACGCGATCGGTATGACCTCGAAACACGAGCGGAATTGCTGAACCGTCGGCATTCCAAACGCGCACCGTCTTGTCCGTCGAACCTGAAACGATGCGTGTACCGTCCGGGCTCCAAGCTGCACCAAAAACACGACCCTTGTGACCTTGAAGAACGAGCGGTTTGTCCGATCCGTCAGCATTCCATACTCGTATTGTTTTGTCACTCGAACCCGAAACGATTCGTGTTCCATCTGGACTAAATGCTGCAACATTTACACTACCGTCGTGATCTTGGAGGACAACGGGCTGACCTGTGCCATCGACATTCCAAACACGCACCGTCCTATCGCGCGATGCGGAAACGATGCGTTTTCCATCCGGGCTGAAAGCCGCAACAAAAACGCGGTCTTCGTGACCTTGAAGGACGAGCGCCTGTCCTGAACCGTCGGCATTCCACACGCGCACGGTTTTATCACATGCCGCGGAAACGATACGTTTGCCGTCGACGCTAAAAGCTGCATCGTAGACATGGTCGTCGTGGCCTTGAAAAACCATGAGTTGCCCTGGGCGGTTCATGGTCCAGACGCGCGCAGTGTTATCGTTCGACGCGGAAACAACGCGTGTACCGTCGGGACTAAATGCTACGCTATAAACGCTGTTATCGTGACCTCGAAGGATGAGCGGCTGGCCTGAACCGTCGGCGTTCCACACGCGCAGGGTCGCATCGCCGGAACCGGAAACAATTCGAGTATTGTCGGGGCTCCAGGCTACCCCCGCCACGAAGTTATCGTGACCCTTGAACATACGCGGTTGCCCCGAACCATCCGCATTCCACACGCCAATGGTTTTATCGAATGAACCGGAAGCGATATGTTTTCCATCAGGACTCCACGCCACCGCATTGACGCGGTCGCGATGACCCGTGAGAACCCATGGCTGGCCGGTGCCATCGGCGTTCCACACCCGCACGGTTTTATCGTCTGATGCCGAGGCGATGCGTGTGCCATTCGGGCTCCATGCCACTCGATTCACCACATTTTCGTGACCCGCGAGGACAAGGGGCTGGCCGGTGCCATCCGCATTCCATACTCGCACGGTCTTATCGTATGAACCAGAGACAATACGTGTGCCGTCGGGACTAAAGGCTACTCCCGAGGCTCGGTCTTCGTGGCCCGTGAGCACAAGCGGTTGGCCGGTACCATCCGCATTCAATACTTGCAAGCGATTATCGTGCAATGCGGAGAGGATGCGTTTTCCATCGGGGCTCCATGCCGCCGTGCCATACCAGTCTCCTTGAATCACGAGCGGCTGGCCTGTCCCGTCCGCATTCCACACGCGCAGCATTTTCCATGTAATCGTGGCAATGCGCGTGTTGTCTGGGCTAAATACGGCCGAAGAAACATCATTTTCATGCTGGAGCACCACCGAAGCGACATTCGCACCTCTTGCCCACAATGCAAAAGCAGCCCATCCCGCGGGAACGGATTCAGCCTCGATTTCACGCAAAAGAGCGAGAGCCGTCGTGGGATCATGCTGCCGTTCACGAGCCGCTGCCATTCTCGTCGCATTACGAGCGCGCATTGCGCTGCGTTCGGCCTGGACCCGTTGCGCCTGCGCCTCGAGTTTTTCCGCCTCCGCCCGCTCTGCCGCACGTTTGGATTGAAATGCCAGCGTCGAAACGATCAAGACGACAACCGAAAGACCCGTGAACAGCGCGGCGAACGCCTGTTTTTGCCGCCGCTGAGCTGTTTCCATCAATCGAACGACCGCTTCGAGATACCGTTCCTCGCGTTTACCAAGGCCAATGGTGCCGTCGGCATTCAAATCTTTCCGGCGTTGCGCAAGCCATGATCCGGCCTCGACAGCCGCGCGATCACGCCATAAAAAGCCCGGTGCTTCGCCATTTTTTTCCCATTGCAATGCGGCGCTACGCAATTCGGTCAAAAATTGCGCGTCTTGCACATTTTCATCGAGCCAACTGCGGTACTTTCCCCACGTCTCAATGAGTGATTCGTGGATGAGTTCGACCGTTTTGCCCACATGCTCAGCGTCACGCTCGATGGACAACAATCGCGCATCGGCGAGATAATCCACCACGTGCTCGATTGCGACAATGTTTCCGGACAACGAGCGGAATTCGTCCCATTGCACAATAGCCCGCGTCTGGTCGACAGTCACCAGGCGCAAAAAAATCGCACGTGCAAGCCGCTGCTCGGCAAGTGACAAACCTTCGAGCACAGCGTCTGCGTGCGTGGACAAAGCGCCCGCAACGCCGCCGATTGCGCGATACGCAGCTCGCGTCAGGAGCTTGTTTTCGCGGTCCCGCGCTTCCCAAAGTTTCGACGCCGTAAATTGCAAAATCGGCAACGGGCTTCTTGTTCCGTCGAGACCTCGTAGCATTTCATCTGCGAGTTGGTCATCCTCGAATCGATACCCGACGGATTCGACGGGCTTGGTTAATGCGTCACGTAAGCCTTCGTGGTTCATCGGTGGTAAAAACAAGAGGCCACGTGTCACATCGTTCAAAAACCTTCGCTCCTCGGCGAGTCGATCCATAAAATCAGCGCGAATCGTCACGATGACGCGAAGAGGCGACGATGCATCGTCCGCCACACCTTCGAGACACGCGAAAAAAGCAGCACGATCCGAAACATCGATCCCGAGCGTAAAAAGTTCTTCGAGTTGGTCGACCAAAAGCAAAATGCGATGATCGTTGCCGCGTTTTCTGCATCGCGCACGTAACCTGGCTCCAAGGTACCCCGGTTGTGTCTTCAGAATGTCGACAATCATCGTTGGCGTAGGTTCGTCCAAAATGCCAGCATCCACGGTAGTATCCGCGAAAAACGCCAGCACGTCCGCGAGCGCGACAAGCGGGTGGCGCCCGGGACGAATCACGAAAGCCTCGAGTTGCCGGCCCGCACGTTTGAGCGCCGGAATGATGCCAGCTCGCACAAACGACGACTTACCAACACCCGACGGCCCAGCAATGGCCACGAGTTGATGGTGGCGCAGTTTGCCGATCGCCGCCTCGATATCGTCATCGCGACCAAAAAACCGCGCGGCGTCCGATTCTTGAAATGCCGCAAGTCCCGCAAAGGGATTCTCGTCTTCGTGGGGCGTTTTGGAGCGTTTGTCTGCACCCAATTTTTCCAGCGCTTCCGCAAGAAGGGCGGCTGAGCCAAACCTTTCCGCCTTGTCCTTCTTCAGGCACCGATCAATCACGTCCGCAAGGGACGGTGCCCCAACGAGTTTGTCGCGCGCACTCGGCATGGGCATCGTCGGATCTGCCACTTGGAAGAGATTCGTAAATGAAAGGGGTTCAAGCGGATGCGCACCCGTCGCCAATTCGAAGAGAATGATTCCCGCTGCCCAAATATCTGTGGACGCATCCAATGGCTCGTACCGCCATTGCTCCGGCGACATGTAGGGCATGGTCCCGACGAGCGTGCCGTCTTGGGTGAGTCCCATTCCTTTGATAGGTGCAACGTTTGTCGGGGTAACCGCGTCGTTCACCGGCGGAGCGATTTGTTTGGCAATGCCAAAATCGACCACTTTGACTTGTCCGGAATGGGCAAGAAGGATGTTTTCCGGCTTCAGATCGCGATGAATGATCCCCATTGCATGCGCGCACGCCAACGCGCGCACCACGGGCACCATAACTTCGACAGCACTCGCGGTATCTCGCGCACGCTCACTCATCGCCGCGCGAAGCGTGCGCCCTTCGATGTATTCCAGAACCATGTACGGAAACCCATGGATCTCGTCGACATCGTAGATAACGACAATGTTTTCGTGCCGGCATTGTGCCGTCGTGCGCGCCTCGACGAGAAAACGGTCCGCGCCTTCGCCCGTGTGTTCGAGCAGAAACTTGATCGCCACAAGACGAGCGAGACGAGTATCGCGGGCCAGAAAAACCGTTCCCATGCCGCCAGCGCCGAGCTCGCGGATGAGTTCATAATGTTTGATGACTGTACCCGGCTCCAAAACCGGACGCGTTTCGTGGGCAACGGTGTCGACAAGCGCGTCGTGAGTGACCGTGTTTGCAAGCGCTATCTTGAACGAGTCATCAGAAATGCGGGGAGGCATCGTGGTATGCAGTCAATCCTGGAACGCGGCGCGTGTCAATAGGACAATGACGCGGTGTGCAGGTAGCGCCGCAAAAAGCACTTGCCTTTTCGTTACAGCTCGTCTACGACGCCTCCTGGTTCATAGATGCCACGGCATCGATTGTGCCGAATCAACCATCCTTCGAGCCCCCCCGCGAGAACCATCGTGCGAACCCGTTCGACGTACGCGTTTTCTACCTTGATGACGATATTGACCGCTGGTTGCGGACAAGCCCAACAGGAATCGATTGTCGCTGTCGACGGATCCACCGTGATCTCGCTCGAATCGACGATGATCGATATCCGTACGGCCGATCGTGACGTTCCGGAAAAACTTCGCATCAAACCGGGGGATACTGCCGCCGAACGAATCGTGCTCGTGAAGTACCCGGGCCCGATTGACGCGGAGCAGGATCGTGTGCTTCGAAGTGTCGTGCAGAAGGTTTATACCTATTTGCCACAACACAGCTACCTCGTCCGCATGCCGCTGGGAATGAATGCAGCAGAGCTGCTCCGAGGGACGGGTGCGAGCTGGGTCGGTCCATACCATCCGCAATACAAGGTTTCTAGAGCGATAACGACCATGACGCCGGCAGAAGACCCCAACGACGAGTTTGGCGCGGTCAAAAGCGTGATGTTGCACGTGTACCCGGATGCGAACATCGAGTCGATCGTGCAAGGTTTGCGAGACATTGGGGTCAAGGAGATACCCGGTTTTCGGCAAAATGAATTTTTCTCGAAAATCAGGTTGTTACTCTCGCCGGCGGAAATCGTACGCCTTCGAGACGAATTGGCGCACATTCCCGAAGTATTCTGGATCGAGCTGGAAGCGCGCCGAGTTTTGCTGAACGATACGACGGTTTGGGTCGGGCAATCCGGTTTGAGTGGGGGACAAACGACGCCGTTATTCACGAATGGCATTTACGGCCAAGGTCAAATCGTCGCGGTGCTGGATACGGGCATCGATGCCGACATGTGTTATTTCCGTGATCCGACGCTTGGTTTGCCCCCGCGAAATGAGTGCAACGCGGGTACGGTCGTGGACATGAACCAGCGCAAAGTCATCGCGGTCGATTTTTTGTATTCGGTCGAGTGTAATGGTGGAATCGCGAACAACGAATGGGACAACCAAGACCACGGGACCCACGTGGCAGGTACGGTAGCGGGCGATAATTTTGCTTCGCCGCTGATACATAACCCCGGTGATGGCATGGCGCCTGGCGCGAAACTCGTCATTCAGGATGGCGGGTATGCTATTGATGCGTGTGGGGATCTTCCAGGCATTGGTTGTCCCGTCGTGGACCTGAAGCCGATCTTCCAGCAAACTTATGATCAAGGCGCACGCATTCATTCGAATTCGTGGGGCGACAAAGAAGACGCCCCCGTGCAAAACGATTACAGCGCCGCAACGCAAGATGCGGACCAGTTCATGTGGGATCACAAGGACTTTTTGCTCGTTTTCGCGGCTGGAAATTCAGGGCCAGCAGACACGACGGTATCGACGCCGTCGACAGGAAAGAGTGTCCTTTCCGTGGGATCCACGCAGCGTAGCACCAGTGCGGGGTCAATGTCGGGGTTTTCGAGTTGTGGGCCGACGGATGACGGACGCTTCAAACCGGAAATCGTCGTGCCGGGTTCGAATATCGTATCGGCCAACAGCGACAATTCGGTCACGAGCCTCAATTGTAATACACGAACGATGAGCGGGACGAGTATGGCGACGCCGGGTGCTGCGGGGCTCGCGGCATTGGTACGCCAATACTACATGGATGGTTGGTATCCATCGGGAATT
>JANORL010000638.1:0-12060 GCA_031415295.1 Polyangiaceae bacterium
GATTCGCCTGAATAGGTACACGCACATCCGCGCGGGCCTGGATGCACCGTGTCACATCATGCAGTGAAAACGAATGGACAGAAATTTACGCTTCACGCCTCGAGTTCGTCCGCGGATGCCACCGTCACCGCCAAACCAATCCACCGCTCGAGCAACGCCATATCTTTACATGCCGCAATCCGGGCCCGCGTTTCTGCACTCACGGTTATCCCTCGTGCCGCAAAGATGGTAAAAATCGCCGATGTTTTGCCAACCCTATGCCCATCGATCCACTTGGCCTCGATAACCACCCGCAATTGCTCGATTTCGTCCACGGCCTTGTGATACGCTTCCAATTCTTCCTTCGTGAACGTCATTTGATTCGCAATACTCAGCGCCTCACCATAACGACCACTGGGCAAGTCCTTCGGGATCTCCGATAACGTCGGAGCGTGCACGAACAACCACGCCCATAACGCCGCACCTGCCTCCTGGGGTTTTTCCTTCGGCACCTTCGGCAATTCCAAAAATGCATATTGAATTTGCATCAACCCATGATTGAGCGAATTCCGCTCGCGCATGTTCCAGCGGCTCAACATCGGCACAAGGGGCAAACCATTCGCTTTTTGCTCATCATCCGGCCACAAGGCAAAATCGCAAATCGATATCGCCACGACGTCTTCGAGCTTCGTATAAGGCTCGCCCGCCATCAACTGATCCGCATACGCTTTGCTCGCATTGTACACAACGCGTTTGTCGAATGCGGGCACGTGCACGAGCTGCATTTCCACAATGAACTTCGCTCCGGAACGATCATGGCAACGAACATCGAGAATGGACAGCTTGAATCCTGGAATGAGGGGCAATTGCTCGCTGGGAAGATATTCGATAGCTTCGATGATCCGGTCGCCGGACCGTTCGAGCAAATCGTTCAGCAAGCAGCGGAGGTTCTCCGGGTGCGTCGCGAAAATGCGTCGAAACACGAAGTCGTTTTTCATGTCGGCGAACAACATGGCGCGATGCTGCCACGAAGTCGCTCCATCCGCAAGAGGCAGGAGCGTTGACGCAGTGATCGAGACGCCACGGCTCACGTCAGGGCTCTTCTGACGTCAGAAGACGTCAGGAATCATCATCGTCGCGTACCGCGGAAAACGCGTTTGGACTTCCGCGGCGCGAGCGGTGAACGGTTTGCGTTCAGAGATTAACTTTTCAGTTTGCGAACGATGAGTTCGAGTGCTTCTGGCGGAAGCGCTGCCGCGATCTGTTCCGGCGTCAGTCCCACGAAACGTTGCTCCGGCGTCAGTGGCGCGAGCAGTTGCTCCGGCGTCAGTCCTGGGAGTCGCTGCTCGATCGTCATCTCGTCGGCGATTTCTTGGTACGCGGTCCGAAGCTTCTGGTTGGCGAGATCGAGGTCTTTCAAGTCCATCGTCATGGGGTTCCTCCGAAACTGCTCCACGTGCTGATGCAGCAGACGCTACATGCACCAATTGGTCAAACATGTAGCCGCATCGAATCGTGCCGAAGCGCATCAAAGAGATTCATCCCCACGACGTCACCCTTCTCCTTGACGACGGGGCAACGTTGGTCACGCGAAATCTGACGTCTCGATGCAAGTATCTCGATTGCATCGATGCAAGGATATCGGCGACGAGCGAGACCTTCTTTCGAACGTTTGGAAACATGAAGGATAGCGGCAATGCGTCTACCCAACTCCTAGCTCGAACCATTACGGCTTGCTTCTCCATGGCCCAGGACGATGAGCAACTCTCGAGCCAAGCAGTAGCTGGTGCTTTTGCAGCTCGATTGCGTTTTCAGGTTGGGAAGGTGCGACAAGGCAGGGGCAACGCGCATCGAATGCGTGAACCGCTGCGACAAGCCAGGGGCAACGCCTCACCCCCTAACCCCCTCTCCAACTTCGCATTGCTTCGCAATGCTGCGTGGAGAGGGGGAAAAGAGCCTTGTTTTTTCCGGCTCCCCCTCTCCACGTAGCGCCGTAGGCGCGAAGCTGGAGAGGGGGTTGGGGGGTGAGGTGCGAAAGGGCACCGAGCTGAGACACCGCACCCATTCTATCTTAACGCCTATGGGGCCGGGGGGTGAGGTGCGAAAAGGCACCGAGCTGCTCTTGACCGCGCAACATGCGGTCAACTCGTTTGGCACGTACTGTGCTTAGCGACGGACCAGCAAGCCACTCCAAACAACGTGGCCTTTCTACGAGGAATACACCATGAATTCGCGTCCTTTTATCGTCGCTCTATCGCTTTTCGTTGCCATTGCGCCTTCCGGCTGTGTTGCCGAGGGTTCTGGCGATTTCGTGGACGAGGACGAAGGAGAAGAGGCGAACGTCTCTTCTACAAGCGAAGCGCTCCTCATCGACAACTCGAGGTTATTTGTCTGGCAGACCTATTACGATGTGCTCAATCGCGAGCCAGATGTGGCCGGATATTGGTTTTGGCTGGACGCCCTGAATGCTTGCAATGGGGATTCAGCCTGCATCACGGGGACCCGCGCACAAGTAGCGCTGACGATCCTCCAATCGCCGGAGAACATCACGCAAGACCCGGATCTGAATCCAGCGTTAGCTGGATACAATTCTGCCTTTGTCACCCATTGCTACACGAATTTCTTGCAACGTCAGCCAGATACCGCAGGAAAGGCGTATTGGTTGAATGTTGTGAATTCGACAGGTGATTACAGCGCGGTCGTGAGCGGCTTCATCACCTCGTCGGAATACCGCGCGCGCTTCCCCATGTAGTCGACGCGAACGGGAGGCAATTGCCTTCAGTTCCTGGGTGCGCTCCGAATCCGCGATTCGTGGACGCGACGTTCACAACGCGCGCTGATACAGAGGCTCGGCGCGGGCGTGGTCCCCTTGGGCAGCATAGACATGATATCTTTCCCCCGACCCTCGATCAAGTCGCACTTGCGGATCGAATCACCGAGGTCTTCGCTGCTCGTAGCGATTCGCAACTGCCGACGGTCCTCGCGCAGACACGATAGGAACACGTGCTTTCACGAATCCCGCACCCCAAACCGTCCTCGTCACGATTGCACGGACACGCCTCGGGCCAACGAGTTGCCTCGGGGCATGTTGACCGACATGAACATGGACAACCAGGTCGCCCTCGTGCAGCTTGCCCGGTAGCACCCGCGCCGAAAATGGAGGCGTCAGCCGAACCTGCCGCTAGCACCTTGGGCAAAGCAGCGGTGGGCGCTCAATGCTGCCGAGGGCACCCTGATACCCAAAGTGTCGTCGGCAGATCGTGACGGGTGCAACCCAGGTGCCCAAGGCGAGAGCGGCAGTTGTTCCCATCGAAGCGCTGGCGACGAAGGTGCCTACGGCTTTTGCCGCAATCGACATCTCCGCGCAAGGTGGGGGTGGCGAAACGGGTGACGTAGGCACCTTGGGCGCCCAGGGAGGTATTGTGCAATATCGGCGGGACTACTTCTTGGCTTTTGACTTTAATGCCGCAGCTTTTTCCAGAAGCGCCTTGGCCTGCGCTTCGAGATCTTCGGCCGTTTGCGCTTGAGCGAGTCGTTCTTGTTCGTCGCGGGCAGCATTCTCGGCTTCGTCTTCGAGTTTCTTCAGCAAGGCGGCGCGCGTTTCGAGCTGGGCTTTCAGCTCTTCGATGGAGGTCTTGACTTCATCAATGGTTTCTTCTTGGTCGCGGGGGGCCTCGCTGTAGAAGAAACCATCGGCGAAGTCCTGCGGGAGGTTCGGGTGTTCGAATGGCAATTTGGCGAGCGCACCGTGGATCTCTTTGCGGCTGGCGTTTAGCTTGTCGATGAACTGTTTACGTTCGCCGACATCGCGAAAGACGCGATTCGCCTGCTGCGCAGTGTCGCGTAGCAACGTCGCGGCATTGCCTGCGGCAACGTGTGTATCGGCTTCGGGAGCGAGCGCAGCGAGTGCGGGGACGCCGCATTTCGATAACGTATCACTCCAATCGCTTTGGGCCTGGAGCTGTCCGCCAAGGACAGGACGGCGAAATTTGCTAAGCGCTTTGTTTTTGAAGAGCGCGGTACGAATTTGTTTGCGTGTATGGCCATCGGTATGGTCATCGATGGCGCGGGACACACGGCCTGCAAAGTGATCAATGCCTTGATCGGCCTTGTCCACGGCTGCTTGGGCCTTGGCCAAATCATCGAGGATCGCGATCTCCTTCAGGAGAATGACTTGCCAGTCGTCGCGCTGCGATTGAAACGTCGGAACGTAGATCGCGGCGAGGGGTTCTTGCGTGGCACGTGCCAGGGGGTATTGAATTTCGCGCAGGAGCGAGAGAAGTCCTACGTCGTAGGGGAGTATTCGAGCGGGCATGGCGACGGACGGTACCGAAGCGTAACGATCGGGGCAAGGGCAAACCTTGGCAACCAACATTTTTTGCCGTGGTTGACGATAGAATACGCACGGCTCAACATGATGGGCCAGCGCATGTTGGACACGACGAACCTTGTTCGCGTCGTGGTTGAAGATGTTGTGCTTGCAGTTTGTCGGCGCCTGCCATACATCTGTCCTCGGCACAAGAAGATTGACGAAGGCGTGCGTTTTCTGGGAGAGCGCGGGAAAATGGGGAGCGCGCCTGATGGATCTTCCGCAAGCGTCCGACGCGTCACGGCGAGAAATACGATTGCCGCGTATACCAGCTTGGCAACGCACGCAGATGCGTGGTAACCTTGTGGCGTGCGCTGGAACGAAGAAAAAAGCCGTCGATTTCAAGCTCTCCGTGCAGTCGAGGCCCAGGAAGGTTTGACCGAAGTGGAGCAAACAGAGCTTTATCGTTTGCTGGAGGACCTCGACTCCGACGAGGCCGAAGCGCTTCGTCCAGCAATCGAGCGAGGCGAAGCGAACGCGCGCGACATCGCGGCTGAGAACGCGCGACTCGAAGCGCAGGCGAACGCACTGGCGCGCATCGCCACAGAACACGAGCGGTTGCTGGCGGATGCGACTGACTACTTGCGGAACTTGCGGGAGAAGAGCACCGCTCTGGCCGAGGATTATCGGCGCCTGATGGGTCACGAACCGATTCACGCGCGGTGAAGGCAGTATCCGTGACCAACGACTTGCACGCCCAAGGCGGCGGTCCATGACGAACGATCTGCAACCCGATGTGCGCGAGCGGTTCAATGCTCGCTGCGGCTACTGCGGCGTCCACGAGGATGACGCGGGCGCTACGCTGACCATCGACCACCATCGCCCGCTCGCACGTAGAGGGACGGACGACGCCACGAACCTTGTTTACTGCTGCGCTCGCTGCAACGAACACAAGGGCGGATACTGGCGGGAGCGCGATCCGCCGTATATCCGATTGCTTCATCCAGGACATGATGACCTCACGCAACATTTGTGCGTCATGGACGACTGCCGTGTCGCAGGAGTGACCGTCGAAGGCGAGTTTTTCGTAAAGCGGCTGCGGCTCAAACCGCCCACAGCTCGTCGCTTATCGACGTGCGCGATGGCTTGAGGAGAAGTGTAGTGCGGACCTGATAGCAACGCGCCAACGTCTCCAAGAGCTGGAGCGTACGGTCCTTGACCTGCGAACAGCGCTTGAATCAACGGCGGCGGAAATCGAACGCCATTCGTAGCCTTCGAAAGGGTTGCCCACTCACCGCATGGAGCGCCGTCGCCGCATCGCAACCAATCCAACCGCGACAGCCATCCAATATCCGTTTGGCGTGGTCTCATCACCCGCAACTTCGCACGCACATCCGCGCGCGCCTGGATGCACCGTCAGATCCGGCGGCGTCGCGTCGCCTTCCAATTCGCGCCAATCGCCCGACACAATGAAGCTCGCCCATAGATTTGGATGCGACGTATCCGGATTCGATAACATCGCGAGCTGTACGTTACGCATCGATTCGCTGCGCCCTCCTTTGCCTTTCAGCCGACCGTAATACGATTGCATCAGCTCGCGGGTTCGTCCGGTATCCACGTGCCAAAGGCTCATCACTTGCGTTTCGGCGCCAGCCATGGAAAGCGCGCGGCGTAATCCGTAAACGCCTTCGCCCGAGCTGGCTTGTCCAACGCCCGTTTCGCACGCCGAAAGCACAACGAGGCGCGTGCCATAAAGATCCAAGCCCGCAGCTTCGAGAGCGGTCAGGACGCCGTCGTCGACACCGCTTTGCCGCTTGTTGAATCCGGCAAGCGCAATTCCCGAGCGCAGCAGCGGGTTTTCGCGTTGTAGAATGGCGGCACGTTCGGCGGCGGTTGGCTCGCTGCCGGTCGCGTGAAGCAGTGCCTCGGGGACGGGCCGTTCGGGCAAGAAAAACCCATGTGTCGCGAGGTGCAATAGGCGCGGGGCATGTACGGCTTTAATGGCTTCTTCGGTCGCTTCGGCGCCCATGAGCACGCGGCTTTCGGGAAACAGCGTGTGAATCGTCTTCGCTTCTTCCGCGGTGCCTCCAAGCGGCAAAAGACGCTGCGTGACCATATCGATCGAGCGCACGCCGCGATGCGTGGCTTCGGGCCCGGGAGGAGCGCCGCTACCGTCGAAATCCGGATTGGCGAGGACCAATGGCGTTTCACGGGACGCGATTGGTTTCTCCGCGAAACGCAAAAGATCGCGCCCCGTATTGACATACGAAAACAGATAACGTTCGACGAGGTAATGGTCATTTTCGTCGACGAGTGCGGCAAACGGCACGAGATGGGTGGGTCCATCGGCGCTGACGAAAACCCATCGCGTATCGCCGAGAAGCTTGCGAATGGGCTGCATGAGCAATCGATCGAGTGCACGCGCGGCGGGTTTGGTATCGTGCGTGAGGTCGGGATCGGAGAGCGCGCGGCGCAACGTTTCAATGGCGGCTTCGAGGGGTGCGGCGTCGCCTAAATCCGCAAAAACGGGCTCGCCGCTGGATCGAAGGACATACGCGGCGTAGCGCGGTTTGCTTTTAGGTTTCGGTTCCGAGGCGCTGGGGAATGCAATGGGTTCGTAGCGAGCGATTTCGAGCAGCGCGGCGTTTTTCGGAAGGGCTGCTTGCGTATCCTCAATGGTCACGAGGCGCTTTTCAATGCGGAACGTGGCGCTTCGCGTTCCGATATCCGCTTCCAGCTTCTGTCGTTCATCTTCGAGCGCCGTGATGGTTTTCCGGTATTGCTCCGTGGGAATCTTCCCCGGCCCCCGCGAAAGCTGCGTGGCGAGCTGCGAATAAACGGAAGCGAGTTGAACGATCAGCGCCTGATCCGCAGGAGCGAGGGAGTGGCGGAGAGCGGCGAGGTTATCGGTCATGGTCTCCAGCACGCGGCCTTTGCGCCGGAGCAGCGTTGTAAACGCGAGACGCGCAGCGCCCGTGTTTGTCGGCGCGTATTGGAGATGCAGCGAAATGTCCTGGTGCGTCTGGCTAATCAGTTTGTTCATGTAGAGGCGCTTTTGCTCCTCGGAGCCAGTGGCAAGCATGGTCGTGGCATTGCGGTCCTCGATATCGGTGGCTCGCTGGGCGGCGTTCAAGGCCTCCGGCAGGCGATTCTGGGCGGTAAAGGACGCTGCCATTAAATGCCATGTGCCAGCGACATCAGGATGATTGGGACCAAGCGCCTTCTTTTCTATCGCAAGCGTGCGAGCAAACAGCGCCTCCGAGCGTGCGTAGTCCCTTTTGTCAGAAGATATACGCGCGAGGTTACCAAGAGAGGAAGTCAGATCGGGATGGTCAGGGCCGAGCGCCTTTTCCTTGATTGCGAGCGCGCGATCAAGGAATGGCTCGGCACGTGCGTAGTCTCCCTGGTCCAGGTACAGGCCCCCCAGATTGTTGAGGGTCTTGGCGGTCTTCGGGTGATCGGGCCCAATGGCCTTCTCCTGGATAACCAGAGCTCGCAAAAACAGACGTTCCCCGCGGCCGAAATCTCCGTTCTTCGAGTAGATACGCGCTAAATTGCATAGTGCGTCAGCCACATATGGATGCTCGAGCCCAAGGGCTTTCTCGGAGACCGCCAGAGCGCGCTGTAGTAGAGGTTCCGCGCGCGCGTCATCTCCCATGAATTCGTATAACAACCCAAGGTTGTTCAACGGATCGGCTGTCGAGGGATGGTCCGGTCCAAACGCCTTGTCGAAAATGGCCAATGCACGCAGATAGAGCGGCTCCGCACGTGCATAATTTCCCGTTTCTCGGTACAGCTCAGCGAGGTTATTGAGCGAGCGCGCCACGGTTACATCTTCCGGGCCGAGCGCCTTCTCCCGGATCGCCAGCGCACGCAGGTAAAACGGTTCGGCGCGCGTGAAGTCCGCCCTGTCGTTGTACACGATTGCAATGTTGCCAATCACGTCGGCAACGAGGGGATGGTCTGGCCCGAGCGCCTTTTCCCGAATGACAAGTACACGCTGGTACATCGATTCCGCGCGCGCAAGGTCACCACTTTGCGAATACAATACCGCGAGGTTGTTTAGCGTCTTGCTCACGTCGATATGGTCTGGCCCGAGCGCCTTTTCCCGAATCGCCAACGCACGTTGATAAAGCGGTTCGGCACGCGCATGGTCTGCCTTGAAATAATAGATCTTCGCTAGGATGTGCACGGAGGTGGCAACGTCGACATGGTCGGGGCCGAGCAATTTCTCCCGGACCACTATCGCCCGTTCCGCCAACGGAAGCGCCTCATCATACTTCCCTTCGTTCGTCAGTCGCTCGACCTCTCCTGTCAGCCGCGTCGCCTCCTCCAGTTCCGTCTCCTTCACCACCACCGGCGCCTTCTTCACCGCCGGCCCCGCCGCCCATACCGGCGCGCTCAACCCCACGGCCACGCCCAATGCGATCACCGCCGCACACACTCGCCATTTTCCGCTACGCATATCGCCACCCTCGCAAGCTCTTCGCCAAATGGCAAGTTTTTCGCGTCGAACCCTCCTTCGCGTCACGCCTCGTTTGGCCTGGTGATGACGATTTCGACGCTCGAGAGACCTCAGTATGTAAATCCAAACGGCGCCGAAACGCCTGGGATCTCCGTGGACGGCGTGCCACTGCAATGGGCGCCGCTCGCGTCTTCGCTCCATTTGTGCCCGGCCTTTTGGCACGCCGCGGCGGAATCCGCGTTCGATGATGCATCCGAGGGCGTCGACGGCGCTCCAGCGCGTTCCCCGGGTTTCCATGTGCGTGTGGAAGCCAATCCCACGGGTGGGGCTGACGCCCACGCTGTTGTTTCTAGGTGCTTGTTGTGCACTTCGACTCCCGTGTCCATGCTGAAATCACTCCAGATTGCCAATGGTATCCCAATCGCAATGGCTCCGCCACCGACGGCGGCAAGTTTCCAATTGGGCCTCCTATCGCCCCCGATGTACCCCCCAAGCGGCCACCCGACCAGCGCGCCTCCTGCCGCCGCGAGAATGGTCGAGACCACCCGCAACGCGCGCGCACGTCCAACATGTGGCGCCGCTTTGGGCTCCTTCTCGAGCTTATCCGCCATGTCCCCGGGATCGATGGCTTTGCCGTTCTGTGTGTATCGAGGTCCAAAGAATTGGGAACTCTTTTCAATCGATTCGTACTCGTGCATTTTGGGCAGTGTACTGCCGCAACCAAAACACCCGATCATAATCGCCGCCATCACCGAATAATTCTTCGCGCTCATCGTGGGCCTCTTTCACTTGACGCTCTCTGGCGCCTTGTTGATATCGAAAGGTCCCTCAGCAAGTGTCGAGCCAAGGCCGGTTTGTCGCACGGATAGCGTCAGAATCCTTGCGCCAACGTCAAGAAGGCGTCAATTTCGAAGGCTGACGCGTCAGCTCTATGCGTCAACTGCCCCCATCGTGTCGCACTCGCCAAACAAAATCACGATGTTCTGCGACAATGCGCGGGCAGCGCGGGCAGCAGCGTGAACACGAGCAGCGGTACCGGCAGCGGCGCAAATGGGGGCCACACGAACGGCTTCGGCGGGAATTCCGCAAGCTCGGCCGGCAGCACCGGCGCCTACACCAGCGGCGAAATCCCCGCCACTAACCCCGGCTGCTCCTGCAACACAACTGCCCCCTCCTCGCCCAATACCGCCGCATGGCTCAGCCTCGGAATCCTCCTCGTCGCCCGACGCAAACGAACCTCCGCCTAACCAAACCCAGCGATTGCAGAAATCACGCACACCCATTGAGGTTCACGTCGCCGGTATGCGCTGAACATGCGGGATCCCATTGGGCTTGGGGCGTCGCGACTTGCTGGACATGCGGGATCCCATTGGGTTTGGCGTGTCCCAACATACGCACCATGTCCACGCCCATTGGGCTTGGCGTCGCCGGTATGTGCTGAACATGCGGGATCCCATTGGGTGTGGCACGTTCGTGCAAACGCGCATTGGCGGGATCCCATTGGGGTTGCACGTTTTGCGCCCGACCCGCAACGCCGCAGCGCGCGCGACGCGCATTTTGAGCACGTTTTCATGCCGCATTTGCCGCGTTTCGGACCTTTGGGTCGTCGAAAATGCTGAGCAACTCCAGCGCGGGCAACGCCGGTCGTCTTTCTGCTCGACGAGCGCGGTGTCGACACGTTGAGGCCATCGATTCAGGGGAAACTCGCTCAACACCTGGCGATCCGCTGGAGATCCGCTTGACAGCGCGTGCACCTGGGAGGCAACGTCGCGGCTGTACAGGAACAATGAAAGCAGCTATCTGCTGATGGATGCGACCGACGACCTGCAGATTGTGCTACGGTCGCCCCGCGAGCACGCCACGCCATGAAAATCCCCTACGCCAACTGCGACTTTGCTGCCATTCGCCGCGAGGACTACTTCTACGTCGACAAGACGCCGTTTCTCCCGCTCATCGAGAACACGAACGAGAAGCACCTCATCTTTTTGCGCCCGCGCCGATTTGGCAAGTCCACCCTCCTCAGCACGCTGATGAACTACTACGACATCAGCAGGGCGGACCAGTTTGACGAACTTTTCGGCGGACTCTGGATTCACCAGAATCCAACACCCAACAGACACAAATACCTCGTCCTCAAGCTCGACTTTTCACCCGTCGCGTCGGAAGGCACGCCAGAGGACATTCGCCGGAGTTTTGCGAGGCAGATAACGGCAAACGTCCGTTCGTTTATCCATCGATATGCAGCGTATGTTCCGACACTGTCTACGCTTGAAGCGACCGTCGAATCCGGGGACCTCGACATGGCGGCCCTCATGACGGATCTCTTGATGATCATTGGGGATGCTGGTCATCAAATGTATCTGCTGATCGATGAATACGATCATTTTGGCAATCGGCTTTTGGCGGATGGCCAGGATGGGGTTTACAAGGACCTCATCAAGGCGACCGGCTTCGTTCGCAGCTTTTATGCCGCATTAAAAGCATTCACGGCCGCAAGCACCATTGCCCGGACATTCATCACGGGCGTCTCGCCCATTATGCTGGACGACTTGTCGAGCGGCTTCAACATCATCAAACACATTTCCCAGTGGGATGACTTTAATGCCATGGCTGGGTTCACGCGCGTCGATGTCGAACGCGCCGTGGACATTCTTTTGCGCGACAACCCCGCACTGGCCCATGAACCGCGGATTGCGGACCGTGCTGTGCTGCTCGAGACGCTCGAAGAGTATTACGATGGGTATCGGTTTTCCCTGGGCGCATCCGAAAAAATGTACAATTCGACGCTCGTTTTGTACTTTATGAGCGAGATCCTGGCTACAGGCCGCTATCCGCGAAAAATGCTCGACTTGAACGTCCGCACCGATTACGGGCGCCTGTACCAGATTGCCAAATCGACCAGCGAACATGATTCCGATACGCGTGAACTGCTCGAAGAGATCCTGACGAATGAATCGATAACGGCGGAACTCGTGGAGCAGTTTGGAACGCGGTTTCATTTGGGCCGCGCCCAGTTGGCGTCGCTGTTTTATTATATGGGCATGTTGACGTTTGCCGACGATGCGCTCGACACGGAAGAATCGAAGCTGGTGATTCCAAACCGCGTGATGCGCGAACTCCAATGGGAATACATGTCGTTTGCCTTGATGGACCATGACGACATTCGCCTCGATATGGGGGCTTTGCAAAAAGCCGTGACCACAATGTCGCAACAAGGTGACTTTGAGCCATTGCTGAATGTATTCAAAGAAGACGTGGTCAAAAGGATGGGGTTGCGCGAAACGATGACGTTTACCGAGCAAGCCAT
>JANORL010000639.1:0-2068 GCA_031415295.1 Polyangiaceae bacterium
CGCCGCGGGCCAAACGATGCTGGAAACGTTTGGTAACAAGGCGACGACCGAACGTATATACGACGACGAAAACAATACGTTGCAAACGATCTTCACGATGTCGGGCGGGAAAACGTTGCAGAGTTTGCGTTACGATTACGACAAGCAGCTCAACGTGACGAGTCGTTTCGACGCACGACAAGGGAAACGCGAAGCGTTCGGTCACGACGCACTGAATCGCGTGACGTGTTCGCATATCGATACGTGCGCACCAGGTGACTTTTGCGCAGACGTTCCATTTTCGTGCGACGTCGATGTGCAATACGACTCGACGGGCGACATCACGTTCAAATCGGACATCGGCGCGTACATACCGGATCCCTTGCATCCACACGCTGTCAAAAGCGCGGGCGGTAAACAATTCGCGCACGATGCAGTCGGCAATCAGATCGAGCGGCCAAACGAATCGATTACCTACACGGATTGGGATTTGCCGCGGCAATACATTCCGAAGGGTGGCGGAGTACCGACCACGTTTGAATACTCAGGCACGGGTCAACGCGTGAGCCGTATTCGTGGGGAATCGGAAACGATTTACCTCGGCGACCTGTACGAGCGCGAAACGAATGGCAACGCGGTTGTCGATCGATTTTACGTGCACAACGACGAGCGCGTGGTCGCGATTGTCGAACGTGCTGCATCCGGCGAAGCGTGGAATTTTGTGCATGCGGACCATTTGGGATCGGTCGACGTCGTCTCGAATGAAGCGGGCGTGGAGATCGACCGGCGCAGCTTTGACGCGTGGGGCGCTCCGCGCGATCCGAAATGGGGTGGTTATGGTCCAGCGTCGCAAAATGCGATGACGCGCCGTGGTTTTACGTGGCACGAAGGCGACGATGACGTGGGGCTCATCAATGCGAAAGGGCGTATCTACGATCCGAAGCTTGCGCGCTTTTTGCAGACGGATCCGATCATTTCCAATCCGCTCGATGCGCAAACGCACAACCCGTACAGTTATGTACGCAATCGACCGCTCGTGATGACGGATCCGAGTGGCTACGACGCCGAAGCGGTGAGCATATTGGAGTATGGTGGCGGTGATCCTGGGTATATCGCGCCTGGTCAAGCGCAAATGGTGCAGGATACGACGAGAACGTGGCTCATGCATTGGCCGCGTGAATCAGCATCGAGCACGACAGCGGTAGCGCAATCGCCGGCGGCTGCCGGCGCACCGCCTCCTGGGCTTGCGCTCGCGGATCCATCAGCGCCTGACGTTCCGCAAGTGCCGTCGGGTTTGGAGGAGTTTGGCGCGGGGCTTGTGGTAGGCACGCTCGTCGGCATTACGCCATTTGGCACCATGGTTGATCCGGTGCGGAACAATCCACAATTCGGGAACCACACGGACGATTATCTGTTTGGCAAGGCCGGAGGCGAGTTTGCTGGCGGCGTTGCATTGGCGCATGCGGGCATAGGCGTGAGTCAAGCCGGCGCGGGCTTGATGTTAACGGGCGAGGGCTCAATGCACGGCGCGGCGGCGGTCGTTACCGGCGGCGCGATGACGGTCGGCGGCTTGGTGAATGCGACAACCGCCGTGCAACAGTTGTGGATCTTGATGATGGCGGGCGGTGCGCCAAGGGGACCGAGTGAAAAGTCAGGGTCTGAGGCGAGATCAGAAGGTTCGTCGACGACGGGCAATACGGTGCATGGCCAGCAGCGAGCAAATGAGGCTGCCGCTGGGAACAGCCGCAGACAAGTTGGCGACGCCAACAGAGTCGTTCGACAAGGGCGACAATTCATTGATACAGAAACGGGTGCCAACGTAAGCGTTGACGGAAACAGAGTTGTCATTACCAACAGCGATGGTAAGGTTGTGACACGATTCACGAACCCGAGAGCGAATACCCAGCAGAGGATACAATCTGGCAAATGGAAGCCTGTTGATGGAGAGTAACAATGCTGTATGAGCGAATTACCGTATGTAGGAGGTTACCCGATAGCAATGACGCAATCGTGTATCAGTGCCTCCGAATCCTGCCAAACCCGCGCTTCGTGGTGCAAAGTGCAGATCATATTCGGCTGCCCATAGCGC
>JANORL010000640.1:0-4825 GCA_031415295.1 Polyangiaceae bacterium
GATGCCGAAAGACGCGAAGCGTCTTGTCGGCATCTTTCCTGACAGGGGTTGAACGCGAAGCGTTCAACCGGCTTGCAAGTCGAATTTCTTTATAGGGGGCCAGGGGTTGAGGTGTTTCGTTATTTACGCTTCGCCAAAGCGTCGCGATCGACCACGATGAGACGTCGGCCCGATGCGGTCAAAAGCCCATCGCGACGCAAGATGCCCAGCGTCACCGTGACGGTTTCACGTGTCGAACCAATCACGTTGGCAATCTCGAGGTGCGTGATCGGTGCGGAAATCAGTGTGCCTCGTGTGTCTGTCACGCCCCAGCGACTCGCGGCATGGAGCAAGAACTCGATGACGCGTCCTTCAACCGGGCGAAACAATAGGGATGTGAGCCGCTGTTCCGCGTCTGCTTGACGTTGAAGCACGATGTTGATGAACGCTTCCGTAACGGTCGCGTCGCTTTGAAGAATTGCGTTCATCGTGCTCGTTGGAATCCGTACGATGTCGCTGTCATCCATCGCGATTACGTTTTCCGTGTAGTTTTGCCCGCCCGCCAAAGCAGACTCGCCAGCAACATCTCCGATGCCGTGATAACCCAGCGGCAGAATATTGCCCAACAGCAGCGAGCGTTCGACGCGCGCTCGACCTCGTGCAAGCAGGGCGAGCGTTTGCGCTGCCGACCCTTGTTGTATGATGAGTTTCCCGCGCGGAATGGCATCAAACGAAGCCACGCTCGAAGCAGCATCCAACGTCGCGGCGGATGCAGACTTGAACAATACGCAGGAAGTCAACGCACCGTGTATGCGTGCTTTGCGCGCACTACCATCGGTCAACGAGTGGTGATCATCTTGGTTGCTGTTCATTATTCATGGCCAGCATTACCACAATCACGGGGATGAACGCGAGAACCCTAACGTTGTGCCAGCGAAATCACGATGTCCTTACGCAAGGCGGTCTCGGCTTCGCGCACAAAAGCCTGAAAAATCCCGTAAGAATCCGGCTGAATGCGTCCGGCGGGAATCCCAACGACGCGGTCGAATACCAGCATGTCATGCTCGACGCGGTCCTTGACTTGTGTTGATCGTGTGCCGTCGTTGGTCGTGCTTGCAACGAGCTGGCTTGTCACGCGAGCACCGTCGGGCAGTTTGATGCGCAAGCGCACTGTCGAAAACATGGCCGACTGCTCGGAAATGTAGAGTGGCGTTTCCCGCGAAGGCAACGAGGCAAGTGCGCCAAGACGAACCGTAAACGGCGGAGAGATGACGATTTCACTGCCGTTGACGCGCGCGAAGTCGTTCATTTCGAGGTTCATCGCCAAGACCAGCGGTGCATCGAGGTCCGACAAGTTCTTGATGTCTAGTTTTCGCAGCCGAGCACCTGGCAGCGCTTGGCCGACGAGTCGGGTTTCAATGGCTTCGTCGCGTTGGGCATCCGGCAAACTTTCGAGCGCTGTACGTAGCAGGATTGCAAACTTGCCTTCGTAACGTTGCTCCAAATCGAGTATGGCCGAGCCATCGTTGCGAAGTTCGACGGTGCCGTCGTAGGTCACACCATCTGGAGTGCCTGTGTTCGGTGTTGTTTCGCGTGGTGCGCCGGCTTGGAGAATAACGGCGGGCTGTCCGCGCAACGAGCTTGGGAGATATCCGTACGGTGCAAACTTGTCGCGCACGACCATCCAGCGCGGGCCGTGTTCGGTGCCGATACGTACGGCGATTGCGTTGAACGATTCGGCTTCGCTGAAGGGGCCGTGGGAGGGCGCCGTGAGGCGATCGCGAACCATACCGATCGAGGCATCGATGCCCAGCAAGCGGCAGAGGTACAAGAACGCTTCGGTGCGATTGCCACTCTTGCCGAGCACGACTCGTCGTCCGTCGTCTTCGCGCCCTTGTTCCACGTTGGCGAGCACCCAGCGGTAGATGCGTCGAGCTTGTTCGTCGATCGAAACGGGCCGTTTGGCCTTGTTTTCAGCGTCGGGCGTACTGCCGGTAACGATGCTTTCGGCGATACGTTTAACACGCGGATCTTGCGGGGTTACATCGGTCGCAGCGTCGACGGCGCGCGCGATGATGTCCTCGAGGTTGATGCCCCAGCCGACGCGTACGTTGGGCAAGAACTCTTGCAGTGGCGCGCTCGCCGGTTCTTCGGGCAGTGCGGGGCTCTTGTTGACACGGAAGCGTCTCGTGATGAACGCGCCGTTTTCCGTGACGATCGGTAGCGGTACGCCAGCGCCGGCCGCTTCCACATCGAGGGGTCGGTTTTTCGGCGAAACAATCACGAATTCACTACGAAAATACGGGATCTTTTCTTCGCGGAAAAACCACCGCGGCCCTTCGAACGTTCGTCCCCCTTGGCCATCTCCACGCAACGTGTAAAGCGTTTCCGTCTCGATGTAGTCGCCTTCTTCGAGGTGCGGCATCGTGACCGTAGGTTTGCCTTCGACAAACTCGGGCTCGAGCACGCGGCCATCTTTTTTGATTGTGCGTAGTCGCAGGACCAACCCCCGGGGCAAACGTTGTTCCGCGTGTTCTTGGATGCCTTCTCGCGACTGAATACCAATGATCTCGTGTTCGAGCATGCGCGCCGTACCATCGGCATGGACCCACAACGCGGAATAATCGAGCACGCGCGCGGCCGTTCCCGGCAGGGTTTCTCCGGACGCTTCGAAGTCAGCGATGACTTTTTTGCCGTCGATTCGATAAGGCGTAAGCTCCGTGGTGCCTTCGAGCAGTTCAATGGCGTCACGCAACGCATCGGTATCGGTGCCGGTCTGGATGGCTTCGATGAGCGACGCTCGTAATGCACCGCGATCACCTCGAGCCATCCGTGCATCGGCGAGGGCCATGCGGGCGCTTGCATTGGCGGGATTTTTACGCACGGCACGTTCGAGGCCTTCGAGCGATTCACGTTGCGCTCCGGCGCGGGTGAGCAGGTATGAAATCCTTGCGGCGATGTCTTGGCGGTCTTTACGCGTGCGACCAATCGTTTCGAGTTCTCGAATCGCCCCACCAAAATCGCGTCGTTCCAGAGCGCGTTCGAGGGCTATTTCGGCTTCAGGATCGAGTTTGGTGATTTGTGCGCTGACCTTGTCTGCTTCGGCCACATCACCGCGTTCGTCGTGCAGATTGACGAGTGCGCGCAAGGCATCGACGTCATCGGGAAAACGCGTAGCTGTTTCGCGCACGGTACGCGCGTGTTCTACAGTCCAACCGATGCGTGCATAAAGTTGCCCGAGAGCTTTCAGGATTTCTGGTACTTCGCGGAAGTGATCAGCGAGTTGTGCGATTTTTGTCGCCGCTTCGGTTGGTCCCAATTTTTCCGCTTCATCAAAAGCGAGCCACAAGCGTGGCCACCAAAGTTCCGGGTCCTTGACCGCTGCCCGACCACGAATGTCTTTGACCATGTCCCGTGCATCGTTCGGCGGGAAGATGGGGTCTTTCTCGACAAACACGGCTTGTGTGGCAAGTGCCAACCCTGTGGCGCGTCCGGGGTCTTTCACGAGTGGTTCGAGTAAGACCGAAGCGATGTCGTCTTGGCTTTCAACGTGGGCGAGCCATGCGGCGAGGAATCGCGAGATGGGGTCGTTGGTGTTGTGAGGTGTGGCAGGACGAACAGCATTCGCGGCGGGTTTTACGCCGAGCGAGACGATGAACGGTTCGAGAACGTTTGGATCCGTAAGAACCTTGGGAGGCGTGAGCACATAAGGCGGAGCGGGGTCGTCGGACGATTCGATGCCGAGCGGAAGGCCGTTTGGTTGCAGGATACGGATGGCGGTGTTGGCCGTGCCGACGCGGGCGAGGATCCGATGACGACCTTTCGACAGACGCAAAGACGCGCCAAAACGTGGCCAGATGCCCCATTGTTTGGGGTCGCGAGTCAGCACTTCGACATCATCGACGAAGACGGCGAGCACGGCTTGGACGGCGACGAGCACGTCGCGTTCGGCGGGTAGATCGATGAACGTTTCGGTGTAAAAAATGCCGCCTTCGGTGGGTTCCGAGGGGCTCCAGTGGCAACCATCGCGCTCGCTGGCGAGCACGCGCGGGCGTACGGATCGACGAGAGTCAGCGGTGAAAACACGCGGCCAAGGTCCGGGTTTTTCCGCGTCGAAGTGTTGGCGATGGTCCATTGGGCCGAAGTGTCCAAAAGGTCCCGCGATACGGGCTTTTGCAACGCATCCAAAACGTTGGGCCATGATGTCGGACGTGTTTTTTCCTTCGACGGCAGGTTCCTTGCGCAGCCCATCGGCGCTCCACCATTCGGCGAGGACGCCGCGAGCACGCCATCCGATGTTTCCCGGCTGATCGATGGATTTCATGACACTCGGCCGGGCGACCTCCCAGAGGTTTGTCACACTGGAACGCAGGCGCATCAAGTGATTGGCGGCAAACCACGCAACCATCGGCGCGTCGGGGTGCGTGCTGATTCGTGCAGCATCGATGGCATCGACGTAGGCGAGTGCAGCGGCACGAAAACGTCCCCGTGAATCGTTGTCGAATCCGCGGGCGAGGGAAGCGAAGAGTCCCTTGTTGGGTGCTTTTTCGAGTGTTTCACGTGCTGTTTGTGCGCGCGACGTTTCGCCACCGGGGACGAGCAATTCGCCGAGTAACCATCGTCCGAGGGCTTCGCCGTCTTGTACTTGTGTCGAGCCTGCACGAAGCGTTTCGATGGGTGTTGCAGGCGGTTTTGGAGCGGACGCACCGCATGCACCGAGGCTGTTGGCGATCGTGGCGGCGACGACAAACCTAGCAGTTTGAGTGATTTGTCGATATCGCATGAGGGATCGGGGTCTAGCGCGGTTGAGGTGATGAGGCGAGCGGTGGTGATGGGTGAATACGAG
>JANORL010000641.1:0-2675 GCA_031415295.1 Polyangiaceae bacterium
CGATCATGCAACGACGCGAGCCTGCCGCACGGCGTCCGTTCGCACGTCATGCGCCTCGAGAAACGAAACTTCACCGTGTGTCTCGTCCACAAAAAAAGCTGGTTTTGTTTGCTTTGCCCTTCGGAGGAAGTCCCACACCAAATTTCCCCTTCTCTTCTCGCCGCTTCTCTGTAGTATGCGCGCGTGTCCGCGACATCCTCCTCCAACCTCCGCGACCTCCTCCCCCACAAAACCTGGCTCAACCTCCTCGAAGGCCACAAAGTCGGCATCGTCGTCTCGCCTCCCGCGCTCGTCGCAGCCGGCGTTATTACGAATGCCGATGTCATTCCCGAGCAAAATGCCCTGCTCGCGCTCCTCACCGACAAACCCCGCGACCTACGCGAAGCTATTGCTGATCGCTGGGGCCACAAAGGCGATGTCGTCCTTCCAAACCTGAGCGCTTTTTGCGAATCCGTCCTCGATTGGCGTCCCGGCGATCTGTTACCATTACCCCCCGACGAAACTCGTTTTTCCGTCTATCTGCCCGAACAATCCGAAACCCTTTCCCCCACGCATATTCTGCTCGATTCCGATTCACCCACCGGCGCGCTTTTACTCGTCCGGGAAGAACCCGCAAATACCGACCTCGACGCGTTGCCCGAAGAACGCGCCGACTCCCCCGGTTGGCGCGCCAGTCCCCAAACTCGATTCGAACGCCTCTTGCGCGATACCGGCGTCTTCATCGGCATTCTGTTTAATGGCGCCAGCATTCGCCTCGTCTATGCCCCACGCGCCGAAACCCCCGGTTATCTCGATTTCCCCGTCCGCGCCATGTGTGAAGTCGGCGGCCGGCCCATTCTTTCCGCGCTCATCATGCTCCTGCACGGAACGCGTTTGTTCACCGGAGACAAGCGACAACGCTTGCCCGCCATTCTTATCGACAGCCGCAAATACCAAAGCACCGTTTCCACAAAACTCGCCGGCCAAGTCCTCGATGCCCTCCACGCCCTCGTCCGCGGCTTTCAATCCGCAAACGAAGCCGATCCTCGCGGCCGAGGCGAACTTCTCCGCGATGTTTTGGCGCTCGACTCCTCCCAAGTCTACGGCGGCCTCCTCACCACCCTCATGCGCCTCGTGTTTGTCTTGTATGCCGAAGACCGCGCCCTTTTGCCCACCGCCGGCATTTATCCCGCCAATTATTCCGTCACCGGTCTATTCGAACGTTTACGCGAAGATGCCGGACGCCATCCCGATACCATGCACGCCCGTTATGGCGCCTGGGCGCAATTGCTCACGCTTTTTCGAGTGTTGCACGACGGTACTTCGTCCCGCGATATGCTCATTCCTGCCCGCGCCGGCCAACTTTTCGACCCCGATAAATTCCCCTTTCTCGAAGGACGCGCCCACGAAACCAAACGCGTCAAAGGCGAATCCACCCCGCTGCCGCTCGTTTCCGATGGCGTCATCTACGATGTTCTCGGGCTGCTTTTGTATTTGGATGGCGAACGCCTTTCGTATCGCGCCCTCGAAGTTCAGCAGATTGGCTCCGTCTACGAAGCGATGATGGGGTTTACCCTGGAACAAGCCACGGGCCGATCCATTGGCGTGTTGCCCCATCATGTCGTGGTAAACGTGGAAGAAACCTTGCGTCTGCCCGAAGCGGCGCGGGAAAAACTGCTCACGGATGCCGGTTGCAAACTTGCCGATGCGGCGCTCAAAGCGTGGAAAACGGCCAAAGACGAAGGCGCGTTGTTATTGGCGCTCGGCAAAAAGGCCTCGCCGCGCACGCCGGATGTGCTGCCCATTGGCGCATTGTATTTGCAGCCCACCGAAGAGCGTCGACGTTCCGGCACGCATTACACGCCCCCGGAGCTGACCGAGCCGATTGTGCGCACGACGCTGGGGCCGGTGTTGGAATCGTTGGTCTTGCAAGGGCCGGGCAAAACGCCGACGCCCGAGCAGATTCTGGGGCTGAAGGTCTGCGATCCGGCGATGGGTTCGGGGGCGTTTTTGGTCGAGGCGTGTCGGTATCTCGCGGACGCGCTGGACGCGGCGTGGACGGCGTTTGGCGGGGTACCGGTCATTCCACCGGACGAGGATCGCACGGTGCATGCGCGGCGTCTCGTGGCGCAACGCTGTTTGTATGGGGTCGACAAGAATACGTTTGCCGTGGACCTGGCAAAATTGTCCTTGTGGCTGTTTACGTTGGCGCGCGAGCAACCGTTTACGTTTTTGGATCACGCTTTGCGCCAAGGTGATTCGCTGGTGGGTTTGTCGGGCGAGCGGCTCGCGTGTTTCGATTGGAAAGACACAGGAAAGCCGTCGCTTTTGTTGCGTCCGCGTTTGTCGGCGGTATTGAAGGCGGTCGAGGAAAAGCGTCACGCGATTCACGCGCTGGGGGATTCGCCGGACGTCAAGCAAAAGACGGATCTGCTGGACGAGGCGGAAACGTTGGTTGCGGACGTGCGAGCGATTGCGAATTTGGCGGTGCTGGCGTTTTTCTCGGAAAAGAAGGACGCGGCGCGGGAGAAGGTTCGTAAGCGTCTGGGCGATACGGTGGTCGAGCCATTTTTATCGGGGCGATTGAACTCGCATACGTTGTGGGAGCAAGCGGACGAATTGCGAAAGCTGGAGCCACCGGTGACGCCGTTTCATTGGGAGATCGAGTTTCCCGAGGTGTTTTCGCGGGCGCGGGA
>JANORL010000642.1:0-17436 GCA_031415295.1 Polyangiaceae bacterium
GACAATCTTTGAACGCACGCCCACATGTTGGAGCGAATTCGCTCAAAAAGCTGAAAACGTTAATTTTCTGAATCGGATCATTCGCGGCGATCACCGCAATTTTTCGATGCTGCACTTCAACGATTTGGACCATGGTCCCAAGGGCTGCGTGTGTAACTGGGCCCCATGATGTCGGGGCATGTGACAAATCGAGCATCACGCCACGTACCCGCGAGATTGGTTCGAGCATGAGGCGCCGAAATACGGCAATTTTTTCCTCGGCGAATTTCGCCCCCTGTTCACGGGTTGCATCAGGTCTGCGAACGACCCTACAAATCGCGATCGTCTCCTCGATCGTGACCCGATAGTTGCCCCCTTCGGCGTAACTTTGCCGTGGAAGTTGATTGCTCACGGAACCACATTGAACACTGTAGGCGCAGTTCGTGAGCATTGCGACGTCGTTGATGGAGGAGCAATGAAAAACGCCGGGCTGATGGAGTCATGGCGTTGCCGGCGCGGAGGGAATGAATGGCCTCAGGTACGCAATCGCCTCATCATGTACGAATGAACCGATTTCTTCTTGGCTTGATCGGGTGTGCAAGTTTGCTCGTGGCGTGCGGCAACGAGGTCGTCATCGAAGAGTCGCAGCAATCGTCGAGTACCGGAGGCAACGCCAGTACGGGTTCGTCGGGTACAGGTTCGTCGGGTACAGGTTCGTCTGGTACTGGCGGCACGACGAACGTGTGCACGCCCAAAGACGACGGAACGGTGTCTTCGGAAGCGACCTGCAAAGATCTCGATAGGCTCGTGCTGGTCAATCCTTCCATCACGGGCGACACCGATGGCGATGGGCTGCTTGAAATGGGGGAAACGGCGTCGTTGACGGTCGTTATGAAAGATACGTCGGGTTTGGGATTTAATTGGTATCCCGGGGTCAATTTCGAGTCAGCGGATGCGGCGGTGGGTGTGGAAGCAGATACTTGGTATTACGCCATCTTGGCGTGTATGGAATTGCCAGCGACAGCCACGATAAAAGTAGCTCCCGACGTTTTGCCAGGAACGGTTGTGAACATTCGTGCGCAGATTTCGATGCTCAATCACGAATGCCCTGAGGCATTCACGCTAGAAATTCCTGTAAAGGTTCAGTGATGACGTTGGCGAGCGATCAATGAAACCATTGTCCCGCGCCGCGATATGTTTTCGCGCGGGATTCAATGGTGTCACGACGGACAAGTAAATATTCGGGAAAATGCGCGGCCAATTCGCCGGCTTTGGCGTGACGAAAAATCACGGGATATCCGAGGGGAATATCGACACCTTCGGGAACGGCAAGGGGCGTTTGCACTTCGCCGGCTCCTTCAAAGCTCAGAAGTGACAGTCCAGGGGGCAAATAAGGCACGGGAAGCCGATCATTACCCGCCGGACCGGACGCCACTATGCCACCTCAATGACACGTGACATACTATTTGGACGTTTTGCGCGTGACTTGGAGAGCAAAAAAAGCGGCTGGTGCGAGGGTCAAATCGTCGTAATGGTCAAAAAGATGGCTATCGAGAAAACCCGAACCGGCTGTAACCTCGGTGAGGGAAGGATCCGCAACGGAAAAAGGGACACTGCCTGTACCGCCTCCATTAAAGAGAGGTATCGAAATGTCGCGCCGTTCCAATTCGTGCAAAATAGATCTACGCAGATTCATGACGGTATCGCCAGCCATTCGCTTGATCGCCCGTTTCGCAGTACCGCCCAAGGGGCCGAGCGGCGCATGATCACCAACTCCAGCAATATGAGCCTCGTATCCCAAAAGTCCCGCAAACGACAAGTGACGGAATTGCGATGATGATTCAATGAAGTCCGCCACTGTGCGTGCTTCGTAAAGAGAACTTCGCCGCACTCCAACGTGAAGCCTACCGCTCAAAGGTCGCATGGAAACGTCGACGTCGACGACGATGGGAATTACCGTGCCGGCATTGTGGGCTGCTGCGTCGAGCGTTTCGAGGTGTTCCGTGACGTCGACAGCAATGGAAACGCGTGCGCCATTGCGATTGAGTTCTGCAATCGTTTGCGCATCCTTGGGTTGCGCGGTGGGATAGGCGATGAGCACGTCGTGAAAACCGCTTTCGACGAGATATCGAGCTTCGTCGGGTGAATACGCCATGAGACCACGTACGGCGCTCCCGCCGCGCTTGACGATGTATCGAATCAATTCCACACAACGAATCGATTTGGTCGCCACTCGTAGCGTTTTTCCGGAACGTCGAACGGGGGCAAGCAACGTCTCGACGTTTTCATCTACGGAATCGAGGTCAACGAATGCCAGTGGCAGTGGCTCGTATCGTAGAGCAGCTCGATAACGCTGATAGCGGTTCTGGTCGGTCTCCATGCTTCTCACGAGCGGAGCAAAGGACGAATGTCCCCCCGATCGCGGGCTTTGTCCAGCGCTTCCGTCAAGCCTCCAAACTGGCGGTTTCTTTACGTAAACCGAGTCACTCGTTGGCAAAATTCGTTCGCCGTCGGAACAATCGCCGTCTTACGTACTTGCAGCGCTCGTGGTAACGTGCGGCCATGAACGTTCCGTTTCGCGAGACCGATCTCGATGCCGTTCAAGTGTTGGATCATATGGTTCGTCGCGCTGCGTCGATGGGTGCAAGCGATGTCCACATCGAACCAAAACGAACTGGTCTCAAGGTTCGGTTTCGAATCGACGGGGTGATGGTCAATCAAGCGGTCTTGCCAATGGAGATTGGTTCGCCACTGACGAACCGTATCAAGGTCCTGTCGCGTATGGATGTAACCGAGCGACGTTTACCGCAAGACGGACAATTGTCGCTCGAATTGGCCGGTGGTCAGGTCATTCATTTACGCGTTTCTACATTTCCAGCAATGCATGGCGAAAATGTCGTGCTCCGGCTCATGCTGCCGCATCAACTCATTACGATCGAACGGCTGGGGATGGAGCCGGCGGACGTGATGAGAATCAAACGGCTGTCGAAACGCCCGGCGGGATTGATTCTGGTCGCGGGGCCCACGGGATCTGGAAAAACATCTACACTTTATGCCATTTTACGCATCATCGATACGCAAGAGCTCAGTGTCGTGACGCTCGAGGACCCCATTGAAGTGGAGCTGCCCGAAGTTACGCAAGGGCAAACGAACAACAAACAAAATTTTACGTTTGCGGCGGGTCTTCGAGCCATCCTTCGCCAAGATCCCGATGTCATTCTCGTCGGCGAAATGCGCGATCCCGAAACCGCTCATATTGCGCTGCAAGCAAGCCTGACTGGGCATCTCGTACTTTCCACACTGCATACCGCCGATGCCGCCGATACCATGACGCGCCTCGTAGATCTCGGCGTCGAATCATGGATTATGGCGAACGTACTGCTCGCGGTGATCGCCCAACGACTCGTGCGGCGGATTTGCGAGCATTGCGTGGAATCGTATGTGCTCAAAGAAGCCGTCGTCGACGAAATGGGAAAAGTGCTGGTGCCTGTCGGGACGACGCTAAAACGCGGCACCGGATGTGTTCGTTGTCATCAGACGGGTTATGCGGGCCGGACAGGAATTTTCGAAGTCCTCGAATTGGACGACGACATGCGCGACGTTCTGAAAACGCGCGCATCCAAGCGAGAATTGAGCGAAATGGCTGCGAAGAAGGGGCTTATCCCATTACGTGTGGCGGGACTGAAACGAGTGCTCGCCGGCGTCACGACATTGGAAGAGGTCATGCGCGCGACGTGAAGGAATGGTGATTGTGGGGGATTGTGCGTGAACGTGAAACGGAGGCGTTTTTCTAGAGCGCGATGCGGTATCCGAGGCCGATTGTGACGGCGCCGAGATTCGACTTGCCCGTGAGGCGGTGTTCGAGACCAACGTATTGAAATCCCGCTTCGAGGAACACACCGCCGGGACCAACGTCGAATTGACCACCCAGAAGTCCAGCGAATCCAAACTTTGTATCACCCTGGCTGTTTTCCAAGCCAAACGACGTCGTCGTCGCCCGGAGCAGGAAAACTTGAGGCTGAACACCAACGTAGGGATGAATGCGTTTGTCTGGGAATAACCGGTACGAAATGGGCAAACCAATCGTTACGGTTTCTTCGACGAGATCCCACGCATAAGCGCCATTATTCGCCGAGATGCACGCTGTCGTCGTCGTTGCGGCACACGGAATCGATCCCGTACCTGACGCCGTGTACCGTTGGTAGCCACCTCGAACGGCAGCAGCAAGGAAACCCGGCCCGAGGTGAAATCGAGCACCCACATCGAGGAAGATGTTTGGCCCGACAGACAATGCACCTGTCGAGATATCCAGGCCAACACCTGCGCCGATTTCAAATGCCACCTTTTTCTGCGGCGTGGCTTCCGGCTCCGGCGGAGGTGCTGGTGGCGGAGGTGGCGGAGGTGGCGGAGGTGGCGGAGGTGGCGGAGGCTCCTCGACGGGCGGAGGTGGTGGAGGATCAGCTGCTGGTGGTGGAGGAGGTGGAACGGCTCCACTTGTTCCGGCTGCGGCGCTTCCAGCGGCGGCGTCCTTGGCGCCCGTCTTGGCGTCCTTTGCTGCAGGCTTCGCAGCGTCTTTCGTGCCGGGTTTGACCGCAGTCGTGGTTGCGGTCGTGGTGGTAGGCGCCGGCGCAGCTGGCGTTGTTGCCGTCGTTCCCGCGGCGGTTTTCGTGGGCGCCGTCGCCGTTTTCGCGGGAGCCGCCGTCGTTGCTGGAACCGGCGGCGCCGCAAGCGTTTTGCCAGAAGCGGAGAGCACCAAAACGAGCGCTCCGAATGTGACGAGACCTAGGTGACGCATTCGTATTTTCTCCGCTCAGAAGATGGTTTGTTCGATGGTGTTGGAGGCGTTGCTCAAGGCACCGTCCGTCGAACCACCGATGACGTAAAAGAAGCCGCTAGAAAGCGTGACCGAGTGCTTCCACCGACCACTCGCCAGGTCCGCCGTTGCTGCCGAGAAGCTCGAACGCGTGGGCACGGGGTTGCCAAAATCGACCGAGAACTGCGTGCTCGTGAGAGGTGTTCCGGCTGGAATCGTGCCCGCAACACCGCCAATCAAAAACATCGCATTGTTGACCAGTTGCAGGCCAAGTCCATTGCGTGCACCAGGTTTCGATCCGTTGGGCGGACCAAGAATTGCTGTGGCCTCCAATTGACCATCTGCGAGGATCTTGCCGGCTTCGAGTTCGTTTGTCGAGCCAACCCCGCCCGTGGCAAACAGATACGCCGTGCCCGCAGGGATCTGCGAAGCGTTGGCATTTTCCCCAGCCGCAAGTCCAAAAACAGCTCGAGGACTCTTGAGTGTTTGCGTTCCGTTTGTCCACATGCCGAGGGTTTTTCCGTCAGCAGAAAGCGAAGCGAACTCGTAACAATTCATCGGTGCGATGTTCATGCCGCCCATGCAATCGCCTTGACCACCGACGGCGTAGACGAACGCTGCTCCGTTCGGATCATGCGCGATGGTCGTGCTCACATCGCGTCGCGCATGCACGAGCGCGTTGGTCAACGTAACCCACACGCCCGTCGAGCCGCGGAGAAGCGGTTTGCGTGCCGTGTCGACCGTGAGCGCACCGTCGTCGACGAACGTCGTCGTCGTGACTTCGGTCAAGAAAACCTCGGTGGAAGACGTTCCATTCGCCGCTTCCGTTCGGTAGATGCGATACGCGGTGGCACCAGCAACAGCGGTCCAGCTCAACGACACATTGCCCGCCATTGCGAGCGACACGACGACTTCGTCGCTGGGCAACGTTTCGCCGCCGGGGTTGTCCAGGTCTGCCGCGCCTTTGATCGCCGAAATGCGGTAGTACCACGTGCCTGCGGCGAGCATGCCAGCGGCCGTCGTCGGATCGTTCACTTGTGGAACATCGTCGTCCGTGAGGATCTTGGCACGTTCAACAGAACCCAGCGGCGCCATGCCGTCGCTCGATCCACCGACGACGTAGATGTATCCACCTCGCTCGACAGCCGCGACGCCTGTGCGTGGTGCCTTGAGGCGGTTTTGACCGACAAACGGCGTACCGAGCGAACCGAAAATGTCGACGGGAATCGTTTCGACGGAGTCGAGCACCATGCCGCCGTTGCCCGTGTCGCCACCGATCGCGTAGAGGAAACGGCTTGCGTTGTCGACTCGACCCGTGACACCCGCATGCCCGCGACGTCCCGTGTTGAGCGTTGCCGTCGTGGTCCACGGGTTCAGTTTTGCGGACGGTTGCGTCACGACAAACAGTGAATATTCGCCGTAGGTCATCTCGTCCGTGTTCGTCACGCGGACGACGTAAGGCGCGACTATCAACGTTGGCGTTGGAATCGTTGCGGTCATCGTGCAATGATTCGTATTGTCCGGACAACCCGGAGCGCCGTTGCAAACAGGCGGAGCCGTGACGGTTGCGGCCGTCACCATGCCGTTTGTCGCGACAAGGTCGACGGTTGCGGGATCGCGGAAGTTGCAACCCGTGATCGTTACACTGGTCGGATTTTGCGTCGTGCCCGCAGCAGGCGTGACGTTGTCGATCGTTGGAGGTGGAAGCATCGTGACGCGGAACGCCGCCTTCTTGAGTCCACCACCACCATCGGGATTGATGACCGCCACATCGTACGGTCCACCCACGGGCAAACCCGATGGAACGACCGACGTCAGTGACGTGTCGTTGATGAACGCCGTGCTCTTCAGCGGAACCAACTGCGGCATCATCGTTGGAATTACGAGGTACGCTTTCGGCGTCGACTGGAACTGCGTTCCTCGGATGCTCACCGGCGTCTTCGTGCCCGTCCAGCCGTACGGCGGAATCACGTCGTCCACGGTCAAACTAGGCATCCCCAAGACGGAGTACGCAAGTTTCAACGTCGTGAAACAACCATTCACACTCTGCAGCACGACATCATAGGGACCGCCTTCCATGCCTCCTTGCGGCACGAATGCATCGATGCGCGTCCCCGTCGCATCCACCGTCTCGTTCGTCAGTTCCACGATCGTGGTGCCTGTGGTGGAATCAGCAAGCAGCAGTTGATCGCCCGTGACAAACCCAGTTCCAAAAACGATGACCGGATTGTCGATGCCGTTCCATCCTTGTGTTGGGATGATCGACGTCACCATCGCGGTCGATGTCGAGATCGTGAGCGCATCGGCGAGCGATGCTGAACATCCTTCCGGAATGGTCACGCTCACCGGATACGTACCAACCGCCAGCATCGGAATCGTGCCCGTCATCAGCACGTCGCTCGGCACCATCACGTTCGTCAGAGCTTGATCTCCAACCGTTCCCGTCATCGCGCCGTGGTAGCCCGTTCCGTTGATCGTCAACGTCGAGTTGGGTGCACAAACCGTCGTCGGATCGACGCTCGAGATGGTCGGGTTTGGAACGACAATCACGGCACTCGGCATCGTTCCCGTGCACGGAGGTGCTTCAGGATTGGTGATGCGAATGGCGTACGTGCCCGGCTGTAATCCGGCCATGCCACCCGTGAGCGTTCCGGTCATGCTCGTCTCGCTGGCAACCAAGACTCCCGTGAGTGTTGCGACGATGTTCGTGCATGTGGCGGTGTTCGCGGGATCCGTACAGGAAAGGATGTCGACGACTGGAGCTGGATCTGTCGGTCGGAAACCTGTGCCTGTGAGAGTCAGCGTATTGTCGATGCCCGTGCAAATTTGCGCGCCTGTGCCGCTCGGGACGTTGCTCTGCGCTGTCACGTTTGTCACGACAGGCGGATCAACGATCAGGAGTTTGCCCGCGACGTTGCTCGCTTTGCCGTTCGCGTTGACGACCTGGAACTGATACTCACCCGCGACAAGCGGCGGGTCAGCGTCGATGATGGCTTCCATCGTTTTCGTGTCGACGAAACGCACATCTGGAATCTCCGTTTTCGTCGTACCCTGAATGAGGTAAACGCGCGGCAACTCCACCGTCTGACCATCCACGAGCGTATCGACCGGAAGAGGCGAAAACGTTCCGTCTGGCGATGTGATGCGAATGGTCGTACGTACGCCGCTGTTCTCCGCGTTGCTCGCATTGCACGCGATGGGCGGATCGACCTTGTCGTCGAGCTTCGGCGTCGGTCCTTCGATCGTCGTCGAGCAACCAGCGAGGCCCCCGAGTGCGAGGACAAACAGAGCGACCGAGCCGGCTTCCCCTCTGCACCACGCAATTCGTCGTTCGAGCATGTCGAATTCCTTCACAAAGAAAAGGTTTGTCGTGCCTTTATCGCCCTGTGTCGATGCGTAATCCGCAGAGACTTACCCGACGTTCACGAGACGATTGGCACGATTCGAGCTTGACTTTGACCGCGAGGTTACGGGTGAATCAATGAAAGAGACAAGCAGCGATTGATATGTTTTTTGATCCGTAACGGATATTCACTGGTCATTGGAGTAACCAGCATTCACTGGTCATTGTAGTGACCGGCGTACAGCGATGGAGCTCGTTTGAAAAATATCCCAAGTCGTTTTGAGTCGCTCAAGCCGCAACTTGCTGGAATTTCGCCACTTTGGGTGATCGAGGTCCGACGAGCACGACGCGTACACCAGTTGCAGGACCAAGCACCAAATTGCGGCGCATCGGATGAACCTCGCCCGGTTCTGCCAGGACCAACCGAAAACGCGCGAGTATCGTACCGAGAACGATTTTCATTTCGTATGTGGCAAATGCGGCGCCAAGACATCGGCGTGCGCCCCCGCCAAACGGCGTGTATTCAAATGGGGAAAACTTGCGTTCGAGGAATCGTTCGGGTTTGAAACGATCGGGCTCTGGATAAATGTCCGATCGTGCGTGCAAAAGCGTCGTAGCTACGGCGACACCGATACCTTTGGGCAAGTGATATCCTTCGAGTTCGAACGGACGAGTCAATTGTCGCGGTATGTCGGGCACGATGGGGTGAAGTCGCAAGGTTTCCTGAATGACTCCATCGAGGTACGGCAATCGTGCCAGAGCATCGGGGTCGGGATTCGGACCGAGCGCGTCGATTTCTGCCAACAATCGATTCATGCATTCCGGATAACGCAAGAGCCAATAAATGGCCCACGCCAATGCAATTCCCGTGGTTTCGTGGCCAGCAAATACCAAGGTGAGCAGTTCGTCGTGTAATTCTTCCGCAGACATCGCCGAGCCGTCTTCATGGCGAGCAGCCAGCATCAAACTCAAGATATCGGAACCCGGATCAGAGGCATGACGTCGGGATTCGACTTCGGCATTGAGCAGCGTTGTGACCGCCTTCTTCATTTTTATGAAACGAGTCCAAGGTCCAAAACCGCCGAATGAACGCTGTAAAAAGGGGAAGAAAAACAAGGCCGGATTCGTCTCGTTGACGAAGTGGACAATTTTTTCGCGCACGGAATCCACGCGCGTCCGATCGCGAATACCGAATACCGCGCGAATGATGACTTCGAGCGAAATGGCTTGCGAGCTGTCTTGGAAGACCATCGGCTGACCAGGAATCCACCGTTCGGCGGTTGCGAGGGCCGCATCGCGAATGATCTCGCCGTAGGCCCGCATTCGTTCGCCATGAAACGGGGGCATGAGCAATTTCCGTTCGCGACGATGACGCGCGCCCGAGAGAAACAAAATGGAATTGGCACCCACGATGGGCTCGATCGCTTCCGTAGCAAACGGAACGAACGTGTCTGGGTCGGCGCCGAAGATAGCTTGCGCACCCGCGGGATGCCCGACGATGACGACGGTGCCGTTAACGACGCGACCTGTGAAGATATCACCGTAAATTTCGCGATTGCGCTTCAACCAACCGTAGGGGTCTCGCGTGTATTGATACGTTTGCAGAAGAGTGTTGCGCGGACCGGGAGGCAGGTTGTCACGAGTAATCACATTCGGGATGGTCGGGGACCTCAACGGCGAAGTCAATGGCCAAGTCCATAGTGAGTTTTGCTTTGTGAGGTCATCTCGAAGCAACAATGGTTAATTAAATTACTTATACCAAGGCGGCCACTTAATTCTCATTGTCCGCGCGATGTGATTCGTGTAACAATTAATCAGTTGTCGTACTGATATTTAAGTTTGTCGGACTAACAATTCAACGATTTGTGAGGGCACTTGGCATTTGGAACTAGACTGTGGAGGGTTGCTTGGTGTATGTGTCGAAGCGTCGAACGTGGGCGCGTGACCGTTGAATTTTTGCCAGGCGCCAAAATGTTGTTTACGTAACGTTTGAGCGACTTGTTACCCAGCTTCAATTTTTTTTTCGTGACCAGAGGCCGCTCGTGCCCCTACTTGCTCGAGCCCAACAGACCTGGGAAGAGGTGCCCGTGCTAGACATGCACCATGAAACTGCCAAGGACGTTCGAGGAACAGCCGTGTGCGCGAAGGACTTACAAGTAACCCGCGTTGCGCTGTTACGTTACCGTGGCGCAATGGCGGGAGTTGTTCGTTCTGTGGGGATCAATGGAGCTGCGGTTGAAGACGTTGTTCACGACGCCTTCGAGATGGCGTGTCGGAAAGCCGAGGCCGAGCGGCCGGATCCGCGAGACGAGGCTCGATTTGGGGGGTGGTTGTGCACGCTCGCCAGGTACGCTGCGTTAACGAGTCGAAACGACACGATCCGCAATCGTGAGATATCGTCGCCGTCGGAAGAACTCGAAGGCGTTCCTGAAATCAATACGGCGTACATTAGTCATTTTGATGACAAGGTCGCAGTGGCGGTCGTTCTTTCGAACTTGAGTGCGGACGATCGGACGCTGCTTCACCAACATTATTACGAAGAAAAAACGGTCCAGGAGTTAGCGGTCGAACGCGGGATACCTTGGACGACGATGCGCTCGCGGCTCGATGGGGTCATTCATCGCGCGCGCACGATTATGGACGACAAATCAGGGCGGCAGCGCGTGCATGGTGCAAGTGTACTGACCTGTCTCGTGTTCTTTCTTAGTGAAGTGTATGCACGCCTGTATGCGTCGTGGTCGCGGTCCAAAAAGATTGTATCTGCGACCGTGGTCGGGTTGGTTACGGGAGGCGTGGTCGCGGCTGCGTTACTTGGGCCATTGAATCAAAACGCGAATCAAAACGCGAACCCTGACAAGGCGTGGAATTATGCGAGTTATGCAGGTGCAATCCCCGTGGTGGATTTTGCCGCGATCGCTGTGAGTGCGACCAAGCGCGCAACGTTGGACCATACGGCGGGAGTTTCCTCTGGTTTCAAGTCGTGTTTCGCGGTGCAGTCCGTTCTGGCGCCTGCCGTGTTCGCAGTCGTGCGAGCAAGCTCGGAAACTCGTTCGACATCGACTTCCGTGTCAACGATCAATGTCAAAGGTCGCTTGCGGATTATGGTGCCGTGGGGCGTATCCTCGTCGGTACGTGACGACAAACCAAAAGAAAAATAAACACGCTCCGACGTAGGGTTCGCCGTTGGTTTGTTTTGTTCGCCGTTCGCAGTGGGTCCGTTTGTCGTAGTCTTCCTCGCTTGGGCAGCAGTTTTGCTACGTCATACGGACCCACTGGGAATGACGAATTCGTCGGGCGACGACCCATTGGGACTCACCTACGGTATTATCGAGTGAGCATCACCGAACGTGGGTCGAGCGTGGCCGGACCGGCAACCGCTTCCGGCCGAGGTCGAAACTCGAGCGTCACGGATTTGGAAAGGCGCACGATCGAGCCTGGTGAGATTTGGGCCTCGAAGCCAGTTTCAACAATATTTCCGTCGACTTCCACTTGTTGACGGGACAACGGACGCAATACGTACGAGTCACCTTTGCGACGCAATTCAAAATGCCAGCGACTCAAACGTTGTTCGAGTTGTTTGTCACGTAATAACAGTACGATGTCGTTCGTCGGCATTCCCACTTCGCCACGAAATCGACCAAAACTGATGATGTCTTGGCGTGGCAAGCGAAATGTATCGCCTGTTTCGCGCACGACGACAAGGCCGGGCAACGACAGTTCGTCCCGCCAATCGAATCGAAACATGAGAATCGGATCGAGGTAACCTCGAACCTGCACCGGTGGTAGCGGTGATGCTCGTACGCGGATGTCGTTCGGAGCTTCGCGTAATGCCGTTGCCGATATGCGTAGTTCACCCGCTTCGGCCGTCGATGCAATACGCGCGCAAAAATTCACTGCGTCGCCTGATACGATGACTCCATCCGTGAGCACGCCGCCGAAATGCACGCCTAGTCGCACCACGAGTTGGTTTTCTCGATTGCGACTCTCGTTTTCGCGGGATGTTCGTTGTAGGAACGCGACAAACCCTCCGAGTGCTTTCGGGACATCCGGAAAACACGTAAATGCTCCATCGCCGGCGGTGTCGACAACGCGTCCTTCGAATGGACCAATGGCTTCGCTCAGGAGGTCATGGTGCAGCTGCTGGAGTACTCGACCCGCTTCGTCGCCAAAGCGCGAAAAATACGCTGTCGAGCCGACGATGTCCGTGAACCCGAGCGCTAGCGGCCGCTCGTACCGTCGCGTGAGCACTTGCGAAATCTGGGTTTGCAGACGGATCATCTCCGTCAGGCTCATCGTCTCCAAATCGACCTTCATCACAGTTCCCGACGCACGTTACACCAAATTCCCATCGCGGTACAACCTATCGACCCATTTCCTTCCGTCTATTTGCGTGACTTGAACCACGTTTGGTTGTATGAGCAGAAAAAATGACGCGGCGTAATGTTCTTGCGCTAGTCTTTTTTCCGTGTCTGGCGGTTTGATGTTGTCGGACGGTGGTGGTGGTCCCACCGCTCGTTGCAAACACTGTGGTGCGCAAGCCGTTGGGCCTTGTGCGCAATGTCGACAGCCTGTTTGCGGTGACTGTTGCGTGCTCACTGAGGGCGGCGTCAAAGTTTGGGCGATTTGTTTGTCCTGTCGAAACCGCAGTGGCACGTCATTGCGTCAAGGGTGGTGGATGGTCATCAAGTGGGTGGCCGTTCCGATCGCGTTTCTTGTGCTCGTTTTGGCCATTCTGGAAGTGTGGATGCGGCGCTGACGGTGGAGTCTCTTGCGTGGGATGAACCATCGCGGTAACATCGTTTTTATTCATGCGAGTTGCGTCGGATCCTTACTTTCGCTTGCCGGAAAACATCCCGATCGCGCCGGGGACGAGTTCCTTTCGAATGAAAGGGGACAGTTACAACGCGGCGATGCTTTTTCTCAATAGCCGTGTTCTCGGTGGATTTCCTGCGGTCGTCGCGGGGATGCCCCCCGATATGGCGGCGTTTTTCAAGCAAACGTTTCGCCCATCGGATTGGTACGATGTGGTGCCCAATCCCTACATGCACACGATAGCGGCGAAAATTCGCGGGATGCCATTTCGCGCACATATCCAGGACAATGGATCCTGGCATGCGGAGCATGCAATGCGCGGACCGCTCCGCGCATTGTTACGCGTTTTGTCCATTGAAAGCGTCGCTGTATGGTTGCCGCGAATTTCGGCACGATACCATGATTTTGGCACGTGTGACACGAAACCGATCAGTACAGGCAAAGTTCGCGGCAAACGTACGGGTATGCCCAGACCCTTGGTTCCTTGGTATACGGCCCTGTCCGCGGCATTTTGCGAAAAAGCGCTTAGTATTGGTGGCGCTTCCAATCCAAAAATGTTGTATGGCCAGGCCGAACCCGAAGGCACGCGCGGAGGTCAAGACATATATTCGTTGCATTTCGAAGTAACGTGGTCGTAATTCAGTGACCGAACGTCGTCAAGGCGCTACGCGGGATGCCGCTTCGTCCACGATCGCGAGCGTGAGGCGTACGGTGCGAGTGAGTTGTTCGTAATCGACTTTTTCCGCGGTGTCCGTCGGTGCGTGGTAATCGGCATGATCACCGGTCGACAAGAAAATCGTTGGCACGTGCGGACTAAAAGGAACGCTGTCCGACGCAAATCCAAGGCGCCGCAGGACGACTTCGGGAATACCAATGATCGGTCGATCTTCGCGTTCTGCTGCACGTTGCAAGATGTCCGTCGTTTTGGACTCGTCAAAATGACCAACGACGTACCCAATGGTTTCATTGGCGCGAGGGATCAGCAGCCGTAATGCAGAACCATCGAGCAATGGGCGTCCGACCATGTCGAGATTGATCATGAGTGCGACACGGGAAAGGGGAATACTCGGCGCATCGACGTATGCTTTTGCGCCCAGCAAGCCTTGTTCTTCCGCGCCAAACGCGACGAACACCATGGCCGGACCGGTTTTTTGATTTGCAGAAATCCGCGCGATTTCGAGCAGCGCTGCAATACCCGAAGCATTGTCGTCGGCACCCGGAAAAACATCGGCATCTTTTTGGCCCTGCGCATCATAATGCGCTCCAACCAGCACGACGGGCGCGTCTGGGCCAGCCACGCGCGATAGATGCGCAATAACGTTCTGGTCCCGAATTCCCCGACGTTCAAAGGGTACGCAATGTTCGGCCCCCGGAGCCGGAGACAAACCAATCGCTGCAAATTGATCAGCAATCCATCGAGCCGCTCGACGATTGTCATCCGAACCCGCGCCTCGTCCGTGAAGCGCCGGATCCGTCAAGACATTTATCGTTGCGCTAAGGTTGTCCCGGGACACTTCGTTTGCCGTTGATACGAAAGAATGCGCAGGCAACGGAGCCACATCCTTGGCGAGTTCGCAAAGACCCAGCGCAGCTTTGGGGGACGCCACAGGAGCACTCGATGTCGGCGCCGTTGACGCAGTGTGTGGTGGTGCATGCGCTGGCGCGACCGGAGCGGTTGAGCCACAAGCAGCGGCGAAAATCAACAATCCACCAGATACGCCGAACGTTCGTGTGTTGTGTGCACCCATTCGCCTGAAGTTAACAGCAAATGACCCGAAGGGGAAAAGAATTACGAGCAACTAATTTTTTGCAGACGGATGTTGTCTTGTAGATGCGCCGGCGCAAATCGAGTATCATTGACGGGTCTTTCGCTTTGGTGGAGATACACATGAATACGTTTCGTCATCCATCCATAACCTTGACCATAACCTTGGCCGTAACCTCGGCGCTCGTATCGTTGTTGCTCGTCGGATGCGGAGATCCCACGGGCGAGGTGACTTCGACGACAACGGGCGGTGGTACGAATTCTTTGACGCTCGAGCTGCCACAAGCCATCGATGGTGCAATGTGGGCCAATCCGTATACGTATGCAGAGATTCCGCTGCATGTGGTGGTTACGGGAAAACCTTCGAAGGTGGATGCGGTGCTCGACGGAAAAACGTTCACGGCAATGGACGATGGTGGTGGCCGTTGGACGGCAAAACTGTCGCTCGCGGGTATAAAAGATGGCGAATATGAATTGACTGTCAAGGCCGAGGGTGAAAATGCAGTGCCCGTATCTACTTCTGCCACGTTGGTGCTTGGCAGTGAAGGACGGCAATTGACGGTATATGATGAAGTCGGTCTTGCGCGAAGTCCACAAATCGTTTTACACGACGGACATTTGCAACTTACGTGGATTGATCGGTCGGCAGCGGGTAATGCGCGGCTTTATAGGAGTCGAGTGGACGGGGCTGGTCGATTGATTGGCGATCGGGTCACGCTGGCGCAGTCACCCAACAATGAAATCATGTGGGCATTCGTGGCGCAAGGCCAGTCGTCGCTCGGCATTTTGTACAAAGAAGTCGGAACACCTTACAAGACATTTTTCAAAATAGCCGACGCGACGGGCAAAGAATTGTCGGCGCCCGTAGCGCTCGATCCTGTGGGTATGGAGGGTTCGTGGGGCGGGGACATCGCTTATGATGGTACTGGTTATGTCGCGGTATGGCGTAGTTTTGACGGAATGGCTAATGAATTGCGATGGGCCAGGTTCGATGAGAAAAATGGAGCGATGTCGGGTCCGACTGTCGTCGCGGCTGCAGGATCGGGTAATCCTATCGGCAGTTTTAGTCCATTTACGTTTCTGAAAGTAAAACCCACGGGAGATCTTTCCGTGGTGACGTATGTGCTCGAGCGTTGGTCGGTGTTGCTCGGGATGGATATTCCACGGAGCGAAATTGCGGTCGTCAAAAAAGACGGTTCTGTCGTTGCTTCGGGACTATTGGGAAACGAGTCGGATTTCACATGGCACCACGAATCGCGCGTTTTTGATGTTGGCGGGCAACTCGTGTCGTTGCGTGCGGTAAGTGATTTGAATGATCCGAACAACAATCCGGAAATCGCATTTTACAGCTCGCGCGTGAATGCGGACGGGACGCTGACCAAGGGCGATATGGGAACGAAAATGTTCACGGCGCTGGATGCGCGCGAAGAGCCACACTTTACGGCGCATCCGTCGGCATTCGGGGCGCTCATGTGGCTGGACGATCGCAAGTATTCGGTGGACATTTCCACCGGACACATCGACTTGTACGTGGCGCTCGTGAACGACGACTTGACGACGCGTGAACCGACGGTGTTCGAGAATGTCTCGTTTTACGCCGGTCTTGCGGAATTAAATGGCATAGCGGTCGGGACAAACGTACCCATGTTTTGGGTCGACAAACGTCACAGCGTCGGTCTCGATACGAAATGGGAATTGTACTTCGATACGGTCTGGTATTGAGGAGCAGAGCTGCCGGCAGGCGCTGATTGGGTCAATTGCGGTTGGCGGTCACGACGAAATGTTCGCGCATGGCCGCGACTTTCGATTCATGGCGCACATGGATGTCATAACGACCGGGGTGAGCAACGGCAATTCGTACCGGCACTCCAATGCCATGCCGCTGCGTAAATCGATGAATGCAACGGCTTTCCGTGCAATGCCGTTCGTTCGCTTCCATGTCCTTCCCATTTGCAGAGGGCAAACGCACTCGAACGTTCGTGGGAACATCGATATGCACGACAGCGGGTTCGTCTTCGTGATGTTGCGTTTGCAGCTCGAGCGATGTCCACGCGTTTCCTGATTGCGGAAGCGACAACATCTTTTCTTCAACGCGGACCATATCTTCGGGGTGTGATGCGCCGAATTTGCTTGCGGTGAAAAAAATCGCGCCAACGGCGATGGCCACCACGGGAATCATGAAAACTAGTATCGAACGACGCGCAAAATCATTTTTCCAAACCGAAACTTCGTCTTTTCGATACGTTTGAACAGACGAACGTTCCGGCAATCGGGCCATCGCTCGATCCACGAGAGATGCGGTTGGTTCCGTGCTCCGGAGCGATTGCATGTCCGCGACGGCTGCTTTAGGAAGCGGCGGCAAATTATTTGTACTCATGCTATCAGCTCCTCCTTTTCTTTATTCTTCCTGAGAAGCATCTGCGGTCGTTTTGAGCACCAATTTTTCATACGCTTCGCGTAGGCGAACGCGTCCGCGAGCGTGGCGGCTTTTGACGGTTCCTTTGGGAATGCCCAGGATTTCGGCGACGCGGTCATAACCTAATTCTTCAATGTCGCACAGGAGCACGACGGCTCGAAATTCTTGCGGTAAAGTTTGTAAACACCGGAGCAATCGGTCGTGATTCTGGCCGTCGGTCATGAGCGTTTCTGGAGTCTTCGTCTCGGATTTTTCAGATCCGAAACCCAGGGCTGCTGAGCATGCATCTACGAATTGCTGGACTAAGC
>JANORL010000643.1:0-1892 GCA_031415295.1 Polyangiaceae bacterium
CACAAGAAAAAGCGCCGCGTCGAATCTCGATGGCGGCGCTTTTGCCATTTGGGCGTGGTTTACGCGTTCAACTGCGCCAGATGCGACGTGTCGTCCGCACATCACGCCCGTGGACAAACCACCTTGGTTGGTGCACGAACCATTCCAGTTTGTTGGGCCGTTGAACGGCACCGACATCACGCCTGCTTCACCGCAGATGTCTGCACGGATTTCGATGTTCGCCGGCGGCGTGGTGCATTCACCTTTCGACGCTTCACACGTGCACGCTTCACATGCGGCAGGTGGTGCAACGAGGTCGTCGTACAAGCGAAACATTTCCGTGGGTGCAGTCTCAGGGCACGCGAGCGGCGTAGGTCCGTCGGGACCAACCCAGAGTGCAACGGGCACTTTCCCCCAGTTGCCGCCGAACTCGCCGTGCGGTTCTTGTGCGCAGTCGCCACCGAAACAAGGAGCCGTTCCACGCTTCAACGTGTCGTCGCCGGAGTCGGCATCGGTGCCGGCGTCTGCAAATTTCTTCAAGCAGTCCGCGTCAGGAAAGTGCGCGTTCGGGTCGCAGTTGCCTGACGCGCATGAAGGCGGAGCTCTGCATCGACGTACGAGCACGATTCCCATACCGACAGGATTGACGTCTACGCACCCTGGTGATGTTCTGGCTTGATGCTGAAGCATTACATTGTGCGATTGGGCATCGTCTTGTGGTGTCTACTTATTGCATTCTCGCAACTGGGGTGCGCGTCGCGTTATAGCGTCGAAGCATTGCATGCATTCAATCCGGGCGCGCCCATCGCCCAGGTTTGCACGCGTACGCCCAACGTGCATCCGCGTGCGGTCGTATGGGCGCATAACCTGACGCTGCAAAAGACCGTTTCGGATATGGATGGCGACGTTTTCGAGGAATTCGCCAAAACAGCAGATACGTTTTACCGCTACGACCCGCATGCGCCACGCGACAGTCCGCGCAATTTACCTTGGCCGTACCAAAGAATGAAGTGCGACACGTTATCGTCTTGGCGTACGCCGAAATTGCCCAAAGGACTGGTCGAGATTCCCATTTCGGAAACCACGCGGGAAGCGTTGATTGCAAGTTTGTCCGTTACGTCCGACGACGTCGCGAAAGAAACCCCATCGCTCGCTGTGGAATTGAAGAATCAACCCATCGACAAACTGTTTTTGGCGCAAGGTGGTGCTTCTTCCTTTGTTATTTCGCCGCAACGCCGTGCGGATGCAGTGCTCGAGGCGGGCCATATTTTGCGGGACGCCATTCGTAGCGTTTTTCCAAAGGTGAAGGGGCCGAACGGCGAAGAAATCAGCATCCTTGACACAAGCAAGGGTCAATTCATTGTTGGACTTGGGTTGGGCGCGACGGATAGCGCGCTTCCGATGGGAGCCGTTGTCAGCGATGTTTTAATCGAGTCGGGCGTTTTGCCGAAACCGCCGCAAATGATTCGATTGGGCAAGAGTACCGGCGAAATGGGCATTGGATTGGTCCAATTGGGCATTGGCACTGCGGGCACGTTTGGAGGCGGTGCCGCGTCGTTGACAGGTGGCGGAGCGATCGTGGGCGTGCCCGTATGCATTGCCGGGGTCGCATTGGCAGCGAATGGCGCGGTGACGTTTATCAATGGGGCACGGACGTTTATTTGGACCGTTTGCCATTGGGAAGAAACGCCTGTCCTGGCCGAAGCGTTGCCATTGGCCGCAACAGCATTGAAGGGTCCGAATTCGCCGGCGGCACCTGCCGCGACAGCGCCCGCAGGCGGCACATCGAGCGGTCAACCTACGGCAACGGCAGCGACAAACCCCGGCGCGGCCAAACCTGCGCCGGTCAAACCCACACAGCCAGGTGGACAAACAAAACCCTCGACAAGCAAACCGGCCGCGGTCAAGAAACC
>JANORL010000644.1:0-2036 GCA_031415295.1 Polyangiaceae bacterium
TCGGGGTTCGAAACTCGCTGGAATTCGATGCTCCATGCAAATCAAGGTCGACAGCGGCGCGATGCCGCTTCCATGCGCGTTCGATTTCACGCACGTCGTCGGGAGATTGGCTACCGACTTCTTCGCGCGGCAGCATGTAGCGTCGTCAAACCTCAACGCCATCATCCGCGTGTTGATCGCAGCGAGGCCAAGGAAGTCGCTGAAGTTGCGCGGTTTCGCCACACGCAGCCTGGCAGTTTCGTGTTACCCGTATCGTGCCCTGTGTTGGCCGTCGATGCGAGTCCAGCGCTTTTGCCCGGCGAACAGGATGGCCCTTTTATTCGACGTACCACTCGAATGCTCGAACGCGCAATACACATGCTGATTCAGGGCATCGAGGCGGACGATCTTGATGGCATCGTTTCGGACAAGAATGCGGATCCACCCATTGTTTCATCGAATTTATGTGAAGCGATCGTCCACTTCCATGACCCGATCTTGAGGAATGCATTCGATTTCGAGATTGATTGGGCGCCATGTTTGCCGGTGATTGCAAGGCGCCAGAGCATTCGGACTCAACACGACTATTTCACGCGCATTGAGGATGTGGGGAGCACACTCCGAAAGAGCGATAACAAGAAGCCCGAAACCTTTATTGGGACTGTCGAGCACTTGGCTGGCGAAATGGGGGACGATGGTCGCCGTTCGGGCGAAGTGATTCTTGCTTTGCTGCTTTAGGAAAGCGAAATCGTGCAGGCTCGGGTGCAGCTTAATGCGCGTGATTATGAAAAAGCGCGCAAAGCGCACATGATGCCGGGCGTTTACGTTAAAATCATGGGAAAGCTTCAACCAGGCTGGCAGCCACGCACACTCATCGATATGGAAAGTTTCGATCCGTTTAGCTGATCCGCCCAACGCCGCGCGTGGAGGGTGGGGGTTTGTTGCTTGGGTTGACGACCTACGGGTGTACCGCGGGGCGCCATGCCGAACTTTCTCGGCCCAACGCCTTGGCAGTGTGCCGCGGATGCCGAAAGCGACCGTCAGCCTCCATTCCCTTGTTGGACTGTGTTCTTGCGCGACGACGCATATGCATCGTCAAGCTTCGATAGAATCGAATGCAGCGTCTCCGACGACAAGTTACTCGGGGCAAACGGCACAGAAGCGAGCGGAACGTAGTCGTCGCCTTTCTTGTAAACCTCGACGAATGTTCCGAGCGCTCCTCCCGGAGGAGCGGCGCTGTACGAGTATATCCCGGCGTACACGTCACCAACGCCAGGCAATTTTCCCGCTACTGCAATGCCGACCCAGGCCCACTGCTGTAGCTGGCCTGGGCGACCGTCGGGGCTCGAGAACCACACCGCATCGGTTGAGCGGGCGGTGCCTCCGATGCGAACGATCCCTGCTCGCAAAAATGCGATGAGGCACCCTGTCTGTATTGCCACCGCTTGAAGGGGCATAACCTCGACGCTCGCTGACAATCCGAAGTCGCGTTCCACGTTCTGACTCCAATGCGCTTCGGCGAGGCGCACGATTTGAGAAGGGTGTTCAATGGCCGCCACCGCGTGAAGGAAATCGTGCCATGAGATCTGCGGAAGCTTGGCCGCGGACAGCCGCCGCAGAAGGAATCCCGGCGCAAGAAGTATGGCATCAAGAACCCGCTCGCCGCCAAGAGACGACGTCCGCTGGGCAGCGAGCTGTTGTTGGACGCTGGCCGGATTCCATCCGCTGTGAGTCTTGATCTCGACAAGAATTATCCCGTCCTCGAAACGCAGCCAGATGTCACAGCGTCGCTTCTGGTCCGTTCCGGTATCGAGATGCTCTTTGGGTCCCCATTCAACAAGAGCGATGGCCTCCGATTTCCCTGCTCCGCTACGGACGAGTTTGCTGATGGCGGCGCGAAAGGATGGGTCTTCCTCGAGACAGAGAAGCACCAGCGCAGCCGCGAACGTCTCGCGGCTCCTTCCGTCGAAATGATCAAATCCAGCAGTCACCCGGCCTCCGTCGCTCGTCTGTCCAACGCAAAATTGAGCTGCGGTCGGTGGAGCAACGCGACCCCG
>JANORL010000645.1:0-3284 GCA_031415295.1 Polyangiaceae bacterium
TGGTTGATTGACGGATTCGCCGCATGTGCCGCTTTCGCAATGGCCGCTCAGGCAGTCCGCATTCGTGACGCACGTTTGTCCGACTTCTCCTTTGCATACGCCGTTACCATTGCAGGATAACGTTTCCCCCTTGCATGGAGGTGTTGCATTGGGATCGTCTTCGAACATCGGAACGGGAACACATGTGCCGACATTTCCCACGACATTGCAAGCCCTGCACGTTTCCGTGCAGGGGGAATCGCAACAAACGTCGTCAACGCATAAACCGGATGCGCAATCCCATGGATTCGCGCAAGCTATGCCTGGATCGGTGCACTGACCAACTCCATCACAAACGCCATTCGGGCATTCGTCTGCGGGATCCGTAAAGTAGAGAATGGGGCGACAAACTCCATTCCAAACTCCGGTTTGGGCTTTGCTGCACGCCTCGCATGTCCCGTCACATGCATTTTCGCAGCAGACCCCGTCGACACAAGAACCGCTCGCGCAACCATCATGGGTCGTACAAGCCGCACCGTTCGGCGGCAGGCACACGCCGCTGCCATTGCAAGAACCGTAGCCACACCACGTTCCCGCGAGTTTATTCGTATGCACGGGCATGGCTGCAACGCATGTATCGTTCGTGCATTTGTTGCCGTCATCTACGGAGGTGCCGCATGAACCACAGTTGTCCGGGTCGGTTGCAAAATCCGCACAATAGCAATTCGCTGCGCTACATCCACATTTCCCATTCAAACAAATCTGCGTTGCAGCGCATGTGTTACCGCACGCGCCACAATGGTTTGCATCGGTGCCCGTGTTGGTTTCGCAACCGTTGAAAAAATTGTTATCGCAATCTGCATAGACGAACTTGCAGGCACACTCGAGCGAACCATCGACGTCGACACACGTCATATGAGCAGGCGTTACGTCGCAGGCACCCAACACGAGCAAAAGCGCGCCGTTCGCTAGGTGAAATGAGCGTCGAGAAAAACGTAAACGCGACAAAATAGAGGTCCCCATCGTGAGCACTCCGTCTCCAAGGTGTTGACAGGACGTGATGTTGCTAGCGCCACGCGTTTGTGAGCCTGATGTTGGTGGCACGTTGTGGGTCAAACATTCACGCAGATGGAAGCTGCCCGCATTTTTCTCGATGTTCTCACAAACAAAGGTTTTTGAGAAGAACGCTACGCCATGCCGGACGGCACGCGAAATCAAGGCGTTACGGTTCTCGAAAATAGTTCTCGAAAGGCTATTCTCAGTTGCCCACCGTCTCGACGAGTTTCAATATCGCCGAGGTTCTACCTTCTGAGACGACCCTGTGGTCACCATCTCGCTCGACTTTCGACCAGCTCTGCGGATCTCGACGTGTTGAGTGACGGGTTCGGCACGGTTGCGGTATGCAAACGGCCAACGGGCGCGGAGCCCCTCGTTGCAGGCGTCTGGGTGACACCCAGCGAAACGCTCGCCTTCCAAAACGGCTGAGAAAGCAGATGCAACATCACGTCTTTCGCAGTCACGCCTGGCCGCAAATTCCCCTGCAAGTTGAAACGCGCCGCCTGGGGCACAGCAACGCGAATGTCTCGTGTGAGCCAAGCATTCGCCATGTCGGTCGAACCCACTCCAAACGCGAAACATCCAAGCGCTCCTACCATACACGTATGCGAAGGAGTGTTGGGCCGTGCTCATGGATGGGTTTGTCTCTGCTGTCAAAAATGGCTTGTCCCCAGAGTCAAGGGAAAACGTTTGCCTAGACTATCACAAAAAATCTAACCATAACGAGCACTTGGCAGATTAGGACATAACTCGTCCTACCTATGACCACTTTTACTGGACGAACGGTTGCTCTTGAAGAAACGTAGGCCGCGGAGGTTCTCCTCATGGTCGCTCGTTCGACGTTGTGGTTGCTTCTCGGTTCGTTGGCGTTGCCGCTCGCGTGTGGAACTGACGAGGGTCCGCTGCCTGCACCAACGGGTGGTGGTGCGCAAGTTGACGACGGAGACTTGCCGACACCGACGTTGGTTTGTCCTGACTATGCAAGCGAGGCAGATTCCGAAATGGCGCCACTTGAAACGGCCAAAGCGCAAACGGTGGGCGTTATCGATGGCGCGTTTTCGATATCGCCGCCAGGTTCGTCGCAGGTTTCGATTCCGTTGACATTGCCGCCATCAAGGCGAACGCCTTCGTCGGGAATCGTTTACGATAGTCATGCGGGTAGTGGAATCCTTGGCAAAGGTGTTGCCGTTTCGGGTTTGTCGTCGATTCATCGTTGCGGTTCCAACCTTTCGCAAGACAATCAAATCCGCGGTATTAGGCTGGATTTTGCGGACCGCTTCTGCATCGACGGGTCGCGCCTCGTTGAAACGGGCACCGGCAAAGACGCCGTTGGTACTTTTGCAGAATATCGTACGTTGCCCGATTCATTTACAAAGATCCACGGTTACGGCGCGCCCGGCCCCAACGGATTCGTTCCCACGTACTTTGTTGCGTTTTTGGCGAATGGCAATATCGTCAACTATGGCAAGAGTATCAACGCGCGCGTGGTTTGGCGAGGTGCAGTCACTCGCGTTTGGAACAAGGAACTCGATATCGATCGGCGGGGCAATACGATTCGATACAAGTATGCCGCGTTGAACAATGGCGAGAAAAGCACGACGACACGCGAGAGCGTTATCGATACGATTATATACGCCGGATTCATCGACGCAAACGGCGTCGAGACACTGGGCAATGCAGTCGTCGATTTTGAATACGATACCGACGATCGCCACGGACAACTCTTTTACGAGGGCGAAGAGGTCAGCCGTCGTATGCGGCTCGCGCGTATCGAGATGCGCAAAGGCGTGTCGCTTGTACGGTCGTACAGATTCGAGTACGGCGAAGACTCGGCGACGAATGAAGCGTTGCTCGAAAAGGTCGACGAATGCGCGAAAGGCGATTCTACGTTATGCAAACCTGCGACCTCGTTCGAATGGCAGACAGGAAGCAAAGGGTTTGCTTCCCACGTGGCGAATATCCCCGTCCCGGTGAAAAGCGACGACGAGCGTTTTTCCTGGACCGTCGCTGATGTGAGCGGTGACGGTTCACCAGATGTTGTCACGTCAACGACGCATCCGGATTCCGGCGTGAATCGGTGGTTCGTGTACGAAAATGTTGGCAATGGCAGTTTTCTCTCGCCGGTTGAATGGTTCGCTGCGCCTTTCCCGCAAAGTTTTGATAAGCAATGGCAAATCACACCGGTTGACGAGAACGGAGACGGCAGGGTGGATTTGCTCATCGATCAACCGGATGGCGCGGCTTGGAAT
>JANORL010000646.1:0-4591 GCA_031415295.1 Polyangiaceae bacterium
TGATCTCGGCACCAAGCGTGTTGCGCAGGCGATCGAGGTAGGCCGTCAGTGCATCGTTTTGCTTCTCGGCGCGGAGCCTCGCGATAAACGGTGCGCGGTCCTTCTCCCAAGCTTCTTTGGATGCCGGCGTGTTTTATTTAAAAACCATCACGGCGTACCCGTTGAACAACTCGATGATGTCGCTCGGAACATCGCCGGGTTTTTCCAACTTGAACGCGATTGCCGCCGCGTTGCTGTCTGGCTTGGCTCCGGGGACCGGACTTCCCGATGCGTTGAACGGCAAACTCGTCTCGACGACTGGACGATCCGGATGCGACGCGAACACGGACGGACGCGGCGTCGTGGCTTCTGCCTCTTCACCCTTCTTGTCGTCCTTCTTCTTGTCTTTGCCGCCTTGAGCGTCCTCGGCAGCTATCGCCGCTTTCGCTTCCAGTTCGGCGATATGTATCGCCACGGCTTCGTCGACCTTCTTCCCGCTTCGGGTTGCCGCGAGGATCGCTTTGGCGGCTTCGGCAGCAAGACGTTCCGACTCGTGCGCCAAGTAAATGTCCTTGTCGACTTCGGCTCGTCCGAGCGCTTCGGCTTCGATGTCTTTGGCGATCTTGTCGACGACGATGAGATGCAATCCGAACTGCGACTCGGCTTCGACGACCTTGCCAGCTTCGGCGCCAAACATGGCTTCTTCGAAGGGTTTGACCATCTTGCCTTTGCCGACGCAGCCCAACATTCCGCCTTCTTCGGCACTGCCGTCTTCGCTCAGCGCTTTCGCGACGTCTGCGAAACTCTCACCCTTGTCGAGGCGCGCCTTGGCATCTTTGACCTTCTGCTTCGCCTTCTCTTTTTCAACGTCAGGATCAGCAGCGTCTTGATTGATCTTGGCGAGAATGTGGCGCGTCACGCGGCATTCCGGCGTGTATTGCGCTTTGCGAGCGGTCCACACGCGCTCTTCTTCTTCCTTGTTGAGCGCGACCCAAGCGTCGATGGCTTTTTGTGACTTGTCGGCAACGACCTCGGCGTAAAACCGTTTGTCTAGGCGAACGTATGAAACGACGGCTTGCGATTTGTCCTTGGAATACCGCGCAAATGCTTCCGTTTCGCCGACGAGAACACGGGATCGCACGATCTCGCGCATGCGTGACGCAATAAGTTCTTCCTTTTGATAGGTGCGGAACTCTTGCGGGCTCATCTTCGCAGTCGAACGGACCTCACGTTCGTATGTTTTGAGGTCAAACTTTCCGGTTTGCTTGTTCTTGATCGGCCAATATCGAACCATGTCGGGCCCAAGTCCCAAGTAGGGATAAACTTTGGCCGGTTCGACCGACGTCCCATCGGTAAGCTTCAGCGGTGCAACGGGTGCCGAGATGTGCATGCGTCCGCTGGTGAGTTCCGCGTTGAGATCTTCGTCGGAAACAGTGATGCCGAGGCGCTTGGCATCTTCGTTCAGCAAGTAACGTTCGACGAGTCCTTCAGCCGTCATCTTGCGCATGCGGATTTGTCGCAAAAGCGCTTGTTCTGCGCCTCGCGGAGCCAACATGCGGTAGGACGCCCAGAAGTGCAGCGTTGGGATGCATGCACCTCGCACTTCGATGGCGCAAGTCGGCCCGTTGGCTACCTGCTGCCCGGCGTTGGGGCGGAACTGCACGATGAAAACGATGGCGATCGCAAAGACCGCGAGACCACCCAAGATGCTCGTCAACTTGTTCACGCGTCGAAACTCCGCAGCGTTCTTCGTCACTCCGATGAACGCGGCTCCGGGGCATACCATCTTTTGGTCGCGGCGCCTTCGGCGTTTTGGCCTGACGTGACGGCCGAACGCAAGCTATGCTCCGCGCCCAATGGCGACGACACCGAAATCCATGCTTCCTGATTGCGGCCTCTACCTCACCTCGCAGCCTTTGCCGGGCAACGAGCAGAACGTACCCGCAGGAACCATCGTCTACTTCCACAATCACTCGGATAGCGGCCTTCCGCAGGTCATCACCGGGGATCACAACATCCACAACCGCTGGCATTTCCACGGACCCGGCCTCGAGTTCCGTGGATTGTCCTGGGCAAACACGCTCAAAAAACTCACGCCCGAAGGCTTTTACACGCTCCGTCGCGAACTGAATTTCGACGGCGGCTCATGGCCCAAAGGCGCCATCGTTCAGCTCGGCTACACGCGCGAAGCTGATCCGATCCTCTTCATCGGACGCGTGCGATCACGCCTTGACGAAAACGACCTCTTCTTTTCGGACAAAGGCCTCAAGATCAAGCGCGACCAACTCAACGTGCTCGAGCCCGCTCCGATCTTCCAAGAGCCTGACGACGGCTCGAGTGGTCACGCGCCCAACGCGACCCACTGAGACGCGTCCTGTTCCACTTTCCCTCCACGTTTTTACCCGAAAACAAGGGCCCTAACGCGCGTTCTCTTGACGTTGCGTCGCAGACTTGCGACGTTGGTCGTCGTAGAGTTTCTTGGCTCGGGGGCCCCGCACCATCGGAAGATGCCGACACCGGCCGAAGTTAAAAAAGCACTGGTTTCATCAGGATTCGTCGTCTACCGCACTCGCGGAGATCTCGTTCATGTTGCCGAACGCGCTCGGGAAAACCTCATCATGGATGCAGGTATCCGCGTTCGGGCATCCGAGTCGGCGGTGATCGTGATGGTTCGCGCGCAGCGTAGCGACTTCGCGCATGATGCGGATGAAGTGATGTTCGATCACGCGCGAAGACTCGCGGGTGGACTCGACGAACGCGGGTACATCGAAGTTGGTACACAAATCACTTCGTTGCCCGATCCGAACGACGAGACGCACACACTCGACAGTTGGTTCGAGGTTTCTTACGAAAAACGGGTACAAGATCTCGTCGAAGCGATGGTCGAGGTTGGTTTCGCGCTCTCGATCGAGAAAGTTGCTTCGCGCGTGTAGTGTTTGACCACGACGAACCTTCCGTAACGTCGCCGAATGCAGGTCGAGCGCGTCAGTTGCTCGGCCCAAACGGTCCACTTGCGCACTTGTTCGCGGGGTACGAACAACGTGACGGGCAGCTCGCGATGGCCGACGCTGTCGAGCGAGCGCTCGATGAAACGCGCGTGTTGTTTTGTGAAGCGGGCACAGGGACAGGAAAAACGCTCGCGTACTTGGTTCCAGCGATCCTGAGCGGCCGCAAAGTCGTCATTTCGACGGCGACGAAAGCCCTCGAAGAACAGATTTTTAACAAGGATCTACCGCTGGTCCAGACGTTGCTCGGACTGCACGTATCAGCAGCGCTCGTCAAAGGCTTGGGCAACTACCTCTGCTTGCGTCGTTACGACGAATTACGCCGCAGTCCCGAAGCGTACCACGACGACAAACTCATGCGATCGCTGCCCATCGTCGAAGAATGGGCGGGCTACACAGCAACAGGTGACCTTGCCGAGATCGCAGGCCTTGCGGAAGGTGATCCTGTTCGTCGCGAGATCTGTTCGTCCAGTGAAACTCGCATCGGTTCGTCATGTACATTCTACGAACGATGTTTTGTTACGCGGATGAAACGCGAGGCTGAAGCGGCCCGGATCGTCGTCGTCAATCATCACCTGTTTTTTGCAGATCTCGCGCTCAAAGTAGGGCGCGGAGACGTTCCCGGGGCAGGGGCGTTGCCACCGTACGATGCCGTCATTTTCGACGAAGCCCACGAACTCGAAGACATTGCCACGGACTTTTTTGGTACACGCGTCACGGGAGTACGCATCGATACGATGCTTCGCGACGCGGATCGAGCGTTCATGGCGACAGGTTTGTCCGATCGAGTGCTCGGTAAAGGCGAAGGCGCGGTGATCACGTCGCTCACGCGTGAAGCAGCGGATCATTTTTTCGCGCGAGTGTCGCAACTTGTCGGAAAAGACCCGCGATCGAACGAAGGTCGGGTCGAGCTTCCTCATGACGCATGGACGGGCGATCTTTTGGATGCGTACCATTCCCTCGACAATTGCTTGGATGGTTTGACCGAGTACGCGGGGAACAACGCCAAAGCGGAAGCCGTCGCGCTCGTGGGTTCACGTGCATCCAACTTGCGTACAGACCTCGCGAAGATCGTGGACAAGCACCACAACCAAGTAACGTGGGCCGAGGTTCGTCCGCGATCGGTGGCCATTGGCGCGTCGGCCGTGAACGTGGGGCACATTTTTCGTGAACAAGTCTTCGATCGTATCGGCGCGGTCGTTCTCACGAGCGCCACGCTTACGCCGAAGCCTGGTGACTATCGCTATTTACGCGCGCGTTTGGGCATCGATGAAAACGTCATGGTTCCCGTGGACGAACTCGTCGTGCCGTCACCCTTCGACTACGCATCGCGCGCGCTGCTCTACACGCCGCTCGATTTACCTGATGTAACCGAGGCCGGGTTTGCCGCGGCAGCAGCCGATCGTATCGCTGCGCTTGTTGGTGTCGTTGGTGGCGGTGCGTTTGTCTTGTGCACATCGAGTCGCGCAATGATCGGGTTTGGTAAGGCACTTGCGGGCCGAGTGCCCGGGCCGCTCATGGTGCAAGGTCTAGCGCCCAAAGGTTTGCTACTCGAACGATTCCGTTCCGCGAAAAATGCAGTGCTCGTGGCGACGATGAGCTTTTGG
>JANORL010000647.1:0-22041 GCA_031415295.1 Polyangiaceae bacterium
CCTATACCTGCCGATCGTGCTGCTGATCGTTTACTCGTTCAACGACTCTAAATACAGCGTCGTATGGGAGGGTTTTACCTTTAAGTGGTACTCCCAGCTCGCGTCGGAGTTCTCGCGGCACATGAGTGACGAGCGCCGATCGCCGCTCATCGGATCACTCAATAACAGCTTGTTCATCGCGGGCATCACGACGGTGTTGTCCGTCGTTCTTGGCACGGCCGGCGCGTGGTTGCTTTACCGCTACAGATTCCCGGCGATGCGGTCTCTTACGACGCTTATTTACATCCCCATGATTATCCCCGAGATCATCATGGGCATCAGTTTGCTCATCTTCTTCAAAACGATCGACGTACCACTCGGGTTTGTCACGGTCATCATTTCTCACGTCACATTTTGTTTCCCGTTCGTATTGATCGCGGTGCAAGCCCGGCTCGCGGGTGTCGATCCATCGCTCGAAGAAGCCGCCATGGATCTGGGTGCGACACCCATCAAAGCGTTTTTCCTCGTCATGGTCCCGTATTTGTTGCCGGCCATTATTTCCGGGGCGCTCATGAGCTTCACGCTATCGATGGACGAGGTTATCGTGACATATTTCACGCGTGGCCCGACATCGGAAACCTTGCCCATTCGCGTCTTTGGGCTCGCGAAAGTGGGTCTCAGCCCGATGCTCAATACGATTTCCGCTGTTTTCATCGCCGCCACGGCACTACTCGTGGTCATCTCGGAGTCGGTGAAAAAGTGGAACAAATAACGGACGTGCCGGCACGAATATCGACAAATCGCCACGAAGGCGCGAGTTTGGGGGGACGAACCCCGACGACCATGATGGGAGGAACGACATGATCAAACGGTTTGGCGCTCTGATGTTCTTGGTGATGATGGCAGCGTTCGCCATTATCGCCTGCAAGAGTTCCGAGGAAAAACAGGCGACACCTGGCACACCCGCCAGTGGTGGCAGTACAAAAGCCGCAGCAAAACCAGACGACAAACCCAAGCCCGGCAAAGAGCTGAACCTCTTTGCGTGGTCTGAATACGTGCCTCAAGAAGTTCTCGATGGTTTCACCAAAGAAACCGGCATCAAGATCAACTACGAGACATACGCGTCGAACGAAGAAATGCTTTCGAAGGTGCTGGCGGGCGGCACCAAATACGACCTCATCCAGCCCTCCGAATACACCGTCGAGGGTTTGGTCAAGCAAAACAAGCTCGAGCTCGTCGACTGGTCGTACGTGCCGAACATGAAAAACATCGTGCCGGAATTGAAGAACCTGATGCACGATCCGAAACAACAATATTCCGTTCCTTGGATGTCGGGGGGTGTGAATGTCGTTGTGAACACGGCCAAAATCAAGGACCCGGTCAAGGGGTACAAGGATGTTTTTCAGGCCAAATACAAGGGTCGAATTTGCATCTTGAACGACAACCGCGAAATCGTCGGTTGGGCGCTGGCGGCGAATGGTTTGGGCATCAACGACGTGACCCCGGAAAGCCTCGCGAAGATCAAGCCGACGTTGGCCGAGTGGCTAAAGCTCGTCAAAGTTTTCGATTCGGATAGCCCGAAAACGGCCTTCTTGAATGGCGACGTGGATATCGGCGTCATCTGGAGCGGCGAAGCTGCGCTGCTTTACCAACAAGATAAGAAGTACATGCCGATCATGGCGGAAGAAGGCAGCCATCTCAGCATCGACAGCCTTGTCATCCCGGTCGGTGCAACGAACAAGATCGGCGCAATGATGTTCATGGATTACATCCTGCGCCCCGAAGTTTCGAAGATCATTTCGGACAAATTCCCCTATACCAATCCAAACGGCGAAGCGCGTAAACTCTTGACGCCCGAGCAACTTGCCAATCCGGCCAGTTATCCTCCGGCCGGCAAGCGCGAACCATACCGCGATATCGGCAAAGCCGCGGCGGACATCGACAAGCTCGTGACGGACCTCAAAGCAGCCAACTGAGCCAATACCATGACGCCGACCACAGGAATGCCGGATCTTCAGGGGACAGCGCAAAGGCCTGGCCTTCGCGGCTGGCTGTTGATGTCCCCCCTGCTTCTGTGGATGGCCGCGTTCGTCGTGGCCCCCACGCTCATCATGCTCGTTTATTCCTTCTGCCAGCGCGACGAGCTCGGGCAGGTGGTTTTCAGTTTTTCGCTGGATAACTACAAGCGTGTAGTCGATCCGACGTACCTGAAAATCATGGTGATGAGCGTGATTTATGCGGGGATTACGGCATTTATCTGTCTTCTCATGGGGTACCCGGTCGCGTATTGGATCGGCCGGGCCCCGGAGAAGGTTCGAAACCTGCTTTTGACCTTGGTCATGATCCCGTTTTGGACGAGTTTCCTCATCCGAACCTATGCTTGGATCTCGATTCTCAAGAGTGAAGGACCATTGAATGCGATACTCATGTATGTGCGTATCATCGCGGCACCTCTTGATATTATGTATACGCCGACGGCTGTGATCATCGGCTTGGTGTATTCGTATCTGCCTTTCATGATTTTGCCGATTTACGGCAGCGTGGAAAAACTCGATAATGCGCTCATCGAGGCGGCATTCGACCTGGGAGCGGGGCCGGTGCGGGCTTTCTCTAACGTCATCGTTCCCTTGACCAGACCGGGAATCGTTGCGGGCGTGATGCTCGTGTTCATTCCGGCCATTGGTATGTTTGCCATTACTGATCTCATGGGCGGAGCACGTGTCCCAATGATTGGTAACGTGATTCAAAATCAATTCGGTCAGGCACGCGACTGGCCTTTCGGAGCTGCATTGGGCATGTCCCTGCTACTCTTGTTCGCAGCGTGTTTTTGGTTGAGCATGAAAAAGGAGCCTGAGGCGTCATGAGCGAAAACAGCGGCGCACAGCCCATGGTGGAACTCCGCACGGTCACCAAAGAGTTCCAAAAGTTCACGGCAGTCTCGGACGTCAGTCTTTCGATTCACGGTGGCGAGTTCATTACGCTGCTTGGACCATCGGGCTGCGGCAAAACCACACTGTTGCGTATGATTTCGGGCTTCGAAATTCCCACACGCGGCCAGATCTTGCTCGCCGGAACCGATGTGACGCATTTGCCACCCTATCGACGCGATGTGAATCAGGTGTTTCAGAGCTACGCGCTCTTCCCGCATATGACCGTCCGAGAAAACATCGGTTTCGGTCTCAAAATGAAAAAAGTGCCGAAGTCCGAATCCGAAGAGCGCATTCAAAACGCCATTGCCATGGTCTCCTTGGCAGGATTCGAAGAGCGCAAACCAAGTCAACTATCGGGTGGGCAGCGGCAACGCGTCGCATTGGCCCGTGCCATCGTGTGCCGACCAAAAGTGTTATTGCTCGACGAACCCTTGTCTGCGCTCGATGCGAAACTCCGGCATGTCATGCAGATGGAGCTGAAGCGGCTGCAACAAAAGCTGGGCATCACGTTCATATTCGTCACGCACGACCAGGAAGAAGCGTTGACGATGAGCGATCGTATTGCGGTCATCAACAAAGGGCGCATTGAGCAACTTGGGGATGCGTCGGCCATTTATCACCAGCCGAAAACGACGTTTGTCGCCAATTTCATCGGCCAAGCGAACATCCTCGAAATCACGGTGATCTCGCGCAAAGGTCGGACGGCAAGGGTGGCGCTGAAGGGCGGCCTCGAATTGACGGTTCGTGCCGACGATTTAGCAGACGACGCGACGACGGGGCTGATATCTATTCGGCCAGAAAAGATCATGCTGCGTAAATCACGCGAGCAAGACGCGGTGAATTGTTTCGAGGCCGAGGTTGCCGAGGAGATCTTCCGCGGGGCAACGGATCAAATGCTTCTGCGTACGGAATCGGGGCTCGAACTAACGGCGGTCGTCGCGAACGAGGGGTCCAAACGCGATACGATTCATCGCGGAGACAAGGTGTTTTGCCACATGGATGACGACGATATCGTGATCGTGCAAGACATGTGAAGTTCTGAAACGCCGGCAAACGCCGGCAATACGCGGCCCAAAATGGCTAGCGACTCCACCGTCTCTTCGCCCGGTCGTTCGGTAGCCGAGCGCTTCCACTCCTGAAACCATTCGTGATACGCTGCGTGCGTGCGCATCGCTTCGGCTCCCTCGGTTGCAGTCACTTCGCTGCTTTGGCGACCACGACCCGATGCGTTTATGTTCACGGTGGTCTGCAAAGCAACATTCGCCTTGAAGCATGGCCAAACGGCAACGCTTGCGTCCCCCGAAGCGCCAGCCGTAGCCGACATGCCGTGGCCTCGCGATTCGCAAAGCATTGGCGTTCCGACGGACCTCGTTCCTTTCAAACGCAACGTCGACGTATTGCTCATCGGTCACGCATATGCACCAAAACGCATGCCAGTCACGTCGCTGTTTGCTGGTTTGTCCGTTGGTACCTTCGCCAAATCGATACAGGTGACTGGTGATCGGACATGGGAACCCAACGGCACATGTCTCGAGCCTGAACCGTTCAATCGAATGCCGATCTGCTGGGAACGCGCGGCAGGCGGGTCGTCGACGTGGAATCCCATTGGCGTGCCGGCGTGTGCGCGTATCGATCCGCGACACCGACCGCGCATTCCTAACTTGTTACCGCGCGGGTTCGTCCTGGAAAACTCAACCCAACTAGTCCCGCCCGTCGGTTTTGGAGCCATCGCCCCGCATTGGCCAGCACGAGCGTCGTACGTGCAGAAATGGGCCGCTTCGTGGAACCACGCGAAATGGTACGAGGGACTGCTGCCGCAAGAGTTGGATGCTGCTTATTTTAATGCGGCGCCCGCTGATCAGCAGCTTCGCGAATTGCCAGAAACGACGCAAATTACGCTCGAGCACTTCAATCCTGATGTCCCTCGACTCGTCAGCGTCATCGACGACCTTCGTCCACGAGCGATCATTACGAGATCGCCCGGCGTCGCCCCCCAAGAAGTCTGGCTGCGAGCTGACACCATGCTGATTGATGTCGATCGCCTCACGTGTTCGGTCACGTGGCGCGCCACAATCGCTCTTCGGCATCCGCAAGAAGATGGCGTCGTTTACGTGGAACCAACCCGTGGTTTCGCCGCCCCTACTCCGGTCAAGGCGCATCTGGTCCTGCCGTTTCAAAACGCAACACCCGCTCCGTCAGCATCCGCTTCAACAAACTCATCCGCCTCGACAAACCCAGTGCAGTCAAACCGTGCGAGTGCTCCTGACAACCGTCGCTGGGACACTGCGCAGATGGCGATGCCCGTCGATGAATTCACCACACTTCCTCTGCGCAACGAGCCACCGAACCCCCCTGCGCCCTTGCCATTTCGTCCGCCGTTACCGTCGGCGCCGCCGAGCGGTTTGGCCTTTGCGCCTCCACCCCTTCCACCACGTCGCGAGAGCCCCTCCGTGGGTGCGTTTGGTGAAGAATTCACAAAGGCGCGCAGCGTCCCGGAAAAACCTGTCGAATCATCGTCAGTGCCATTCCGACCGCCCGCACCAAGTCAATTGAACCTCCGCGCCGACGATGACGAAGTCACGGCAATCCATGCTCGATCTGCGCCGAAACCATCGAACGCGGCAAGCCCCGAGTCGCCATTGTTATTTGCGAAAACAGCGCCGATTCCATCAAGAGCTGGTGTCTTGGTTGTAAAAACGGTCGTACCGAACACGCCACCATCGACGGAGTCCACGCTGCCGTTTCGCCCCACGGCTCGAGTGCCCGAAGACCTTTCATCCGCGCGCAACCGTTTTGCGGCCTTGAGTACTTCGTCAGTATTGCCCTTCCAAACCTCTGACGCACGCGGCGAAACTCCGCCACCACGCGAACGTTTGCCAAGTGTTCCTCATACGTCGGCGTTTACCGTCGCGCTGCCTCTTGCGCAACCAAGCGTGCCTGCACCACCAGCATCGGTTTCTCTAGCATCATCGCCCGCGCCGCTCAGTTCATCTAGTTTGCCTCTCCAAACTCCTCCAACAAACGGACCTCCGCTCCCACGAGAACGCCTTCCCAGCATCCCGTCGACGGGCTTGCTCTTCGCTGCTCCACTCGCTGCTCCACTCGCTGCTTCACTCGGCGCAGTGCCTCCTGCACCGCCATCTGTACCGGCGATGGGGATGCCTCTTTCTGCGCCGGGATTGCATTTCCAAACTCCGCCGACAAACGAAGCGCGGCAGCGCGAACGTCTTGCGAGCGTGCCGCCCGACATGGTATCGGCGCCGCTTCAAGCTGCACAAGCCATCGCATCGCCGAACGAGTCGGTTTTTGCTCCGGCAGTCGACGCGCCCCGACCGATGCAGTGGTCTCGTTTGTCTGGGCCAAGTGACGACATCAAGCCTACGATTCCGGCGTCAAAAGCAGAAGCGTCACCGAGGCCGGGAGCCAAGAGCGAACTGTCGTTCGAGCGTTACGCGCGCATCAAAGTTCATCTGCGGGATGCCAATGCTTCGCGCGAGGATGTGCTGAGCAAGAACGGCTTGGATGAAATCGAGTGGCGCATCTTGGAGCAACATCAAACAGACGCGCTGGATCACGAAGCCAAGGAAGGCAAATGCGACTTGGCTCTGACGCTACTGGCAGCATTCGAGGTTGCCAACGCGCCGAGTCTCATGGCGCCTTGAGCATGCACATCAACGTCGGGATTTCGTGTAGGATGGCAACATCGGGGAGAATCATGAAACGCGCAAACGTCATCAGCCTCGTTGAAACCACAGAAAAACGCACACCGAAACTCGAACCGGTGTTGGTACCCGCTCTCAGGCCCACGCTCATGACGGCGCAGGTGCACGAGGTCGCTGGGGACCGGATCGTGCTTGCGTTTGGAAGGACAATCGCGGATGCGACGCTGGATCCTGCGGTTCATCGGGCGGTGATCGAAGGCGCGTGTGCTCGCAAAGAACGAGTGCTCGTCGAGGAAAACGACCAAGGCTTGGTTGTGATCGGCGCGCTTCGCACGCAACCGACACCGGGTATCGACGAAGCAGAATCGTACGCGATCAAAGCAAAACGCATCTCGCTCGAGGGCGCGGAAGAAGTTTCATTGACGACGCAAACGGCGGCTGTCGTGCTGCGCGCTGTGGGTGAAGTCGAAACGTTCGCGGAACGAATCATCTCGCGCGCGGAAGGCGTTCACAAGATCGTCGGACGCATGTTGCGCCTAAACTGAAGCGCGTTTGACCGGGGTTTCACTCCGGATTCATCTCCTATTACGTCAACGAGAGTTCTTCACCCGTGGATCTGGGCTGGGCCTGATCATTCGTCGCAGCTCGGTCTACCGGTGCAAACAACGTGGCGGGTTAAGAAGCGCGCCTCAGAACATCCTACGCACTCCGTCACGAGCACGGTGTTCATCAGGCGTTGCGAGCGTTGTGCAGCGGCCTGATGAACAGCTTCTCAGCTTTTTTGGTTCAGACGGCACCTTGGTGCGAGATAGACGGTGAGCAGTTTGGCTTGACCACCGTTGGTCCTGGCCATTTTTGTGGTGATTGTCACGGTCGAACAAAATTCGAGACAAACTCGTTGCATACGGGACGAACCCCGCTAGGATGGGCGGTCGAAGCATCGACATTGGTTGTTGTTTCGACGATCTTGGTTCGTCCCGTTGTGGATTGTCCAAGAACCAGTTTGGCGAGTTGACGTAGGGATGGTTTTTCGCTGAGTGTTCGCGCTTTCCGTGGATACTTTTGGGGGTTGACGTGTGCCCTGAGGTTTTGGTTATGGCTGTGCCGCCTCCGGCTGCGAAGAGCGAAGGAGTAGCGCGTTTGCGCCCTACCAATGGTTTAGGGGCGTTGCACGCGTTTGGGGCGTTTTTGGTGACGGTGCTGGCGTTGACGTTATCGATGGCTGAGTCGCTGGGTATTTGGTTTGTCGGGCAGCTCGTTTTCGCGGTGGCATTCGTGAAATGGTTTACGCTTTTGCACGAGGCTGGGCATCACACGCTATTTGCGTCGCGCACGTGGAATACGGTTCTTGGTCGATGTGCGTCGGTTGTCGCGGTGTTGCCATATTCGAGTTGGAAAGCGATTCACAGACTGCATCACAAGTGGGCGGGTTGGCAGGACAAGGATCCGACGACGACGTCGTTGGTGCCGCGCCGTCTCGGGACATTGGAGCGAGCTGTCATTCGCTTGGCGTGGGTTTGCTGGCTCCCGTTGTTTTCGGTGTTGTATCGAGTGCAGAGCTTTTGGCACTTGCCACGTTTGTTTCGGCTTTTTGGCGACACTCGGACACGGCGTGTGTTTGTCATGGATGTACTGGGGTTGCTGATTCTTTACGGCGTATGCGTGGTGTTCGTCGGGCCGGGACAGCTGTTACACCTCGTTGGTTTTGGCTATTTTTTGGGGTTTGCGTGGATGGACGTCATCATGTTGAGCCAACACACGCACATTCCGTTAAAATTGGCCAATGGTGCCGATGTAAAACCCATTCCGGCTGCCGAACAGGCGCCTTATACGCGTTCGTTGTGGTTTGCTCCGTGGTTTTCGATTGGGGTTCTTTCGGGTTTTGATGCCCACGAATTGCATCACGTCTATCCCTTCGTCCCTGGACCACGGCTACGAGAAATCCCTTGGACGCCGCCGAATGAAGTTCCGGGATGGGCGTGGACGCGAGCTGCCAAGGCGGTTCCGGCCGATATATTCTTGTTTCAGAATCGCAACTCGTCCGGGTTGTCCATTTAGGAGCCATGTGTATGGCATTTTCCCCTTTCGCCTGTGCGGGCCTGTTGATTGGCAGTTTTGTCGTCGGTGGCGTGTGTCAATCTGCGTGGTTTGCCCATCCCTACTCGAAACGTTTTTCCTGGCCACTTGACGGAGGTCACACGCTTCGAGGGCGCCGAATTTTCGGTGACAACAAGACAATACGCGGATTTCTGGTCATCATTCCTGCGACGGCGCTGGCCATGGCCGGGTTGGGCATGGTCGCACAGAAAGCCCAGGCGGGTATCTGGCCGCTTTCCGTGCCGGGGCTGTTGCTCCTCGGCGCCGTATCTGCCTTTGGGCTCATGCTCGGAGAATTGCCAAATTCATTTTTGAAGCGACAATTCGATGTCGATCCTGGGCATCCACCGAATCATCGAGTCGGCAAGATCATTTCTGCGCTCGCGGATCGGTTCGATTCGGTGATTGGAGCGTTGGTGGGCGCTGCGCTGGTCGTGGAAATGTCGTGGGCTACGGCAGCGTGGTGTTTCGTGCTGGGTCCGCCCATTCACGGTCTTTTCAGTGGCCTGTTGTATGTTCTCGGGGTCAAACGAAGGCCCGGATGAAATCAGATGAACCCATGGTAAGCAGGGCACAGAAGTTTTTCCGGACCACGAAAACACCGCCGTTGTTGCGGGCATTCGATACCATCGACGATATCGAATGGGTCGGTGGCAAGGGTAAATCATTGCAACAGTTGCGGGCAATCGGTGCGCCCGTGCCCGAGGGGGTGATTCTGACGACTGAGTTCTGCCGCGCTGTCTTGGCCAATCGTGAAGGTTTGCCCGCGCGGTGGCACGAAACGCTGGACGACGTTCAAACGAGGTTTGGCTCGGCGGTGCTCATCGTGCGTAGCTCGGCAGTGGGTGAAGACGGTCAAACCGCTGCTTTTGCTGGTCTTTTGGAATCGATTTTTCCTGTGGATGCGTCAAACCGTCAAGCGCTTGAAGACGCCGTGTTACGTTGTGTGTTTTCCCAACGGGCGCCCCGTGTCCAGGCGTATGAACGAGCGCGCGGGGTTTGTCTTGGGGGAATGGCCGTCGTCGTGCAACGACTCGTCGATAGCGTCGCAGCGGGAGTGCTTTTTACCGACGGCGTAACATTACGCGGTGAATGGTGTCGCGGACAGGGACAATCGCTCGTCGATGGAATGGTCACACCTGGTGCATTTCGACTCGATCGCCGCGAGGGGCGGTCGGCATTCGTGGAGCGACTACCAGAAGATGGTAGCGAATTTCCTCTCGAACCACGAGCCTGCGCGACGCTCGTACAACACGCTGTGGCTCTGGAACGGCAGCGTGGAGTGGCCCTCGACATTGAATGGGCACTCGATGCGTCAGGGGCCTTATGGTTGGTCCAGGCACGACCGGTTACGCACCACCGCACGTATCTTTATTCCAATGCCAACATCAGTGAGAATTTCCCGACGCCCGTGATTCCGCTGCTCGCTTCATTTGCACGCACAGGATATGATGCGTACTTTCGGAATCTGGCCCGAGAATTTGGCGTCACGGAAGCGCAAATATCCTCTTGTGACCATGCATTTCGCGGCATCGTCGATGTCCACGGCGCACGTCTTTATTACAACTTATCGCATATACACGCCGTATTGCGATTGATGCCATTTGGTGACGCGCTGGTCGATAGTTTCGATACGTTTGTCGGTGCTGGCGCCTCAATTCCGATGGACAAACCCATCGAAGACGAATTACGATCGCTGGTTCGCGTGCTCGGGCACGTCATTGGCGCTTATCGCGATTTGCCAGCACGAATTGCTCGTTTCGAACGCACGGTCGATGACGTTGCCGAGCGATTTCATCCTCGACACTTTCCCACGATGTCCCTCGACGAACTTGCTGGTGGACTTCGCGCAATTGCCGACATTCGCAACACGCGTTGGATTGATGCTTCGCTTGCGGATTGCGCTGCTGCGGTCACCTATCGCGCCCTTCAAGCATTGCTGCGTCACCAGAGCGCTGAAGATCCATCTCGCCATCACGTTTTGCTCGAAGGCCTCGACGTGGCGGGAGCATGGTCGCTGCGTGCGTTGTGGGAATTGGCGTTCGTCATGAGCGCCGATGAGCAAGCGTGTGCTGCACTCGATCAAAGTGTCGGAAAAGGTGCGGGCGGATTTGCGGTTTTTCGTGGCGCACTTGAAGTTGGTTTGCGGAATCGTGTCGATGATTGGCTCGATCGTTACGGGTTTCGAGGTTCGGGCGAATTGCTTCTGACGGAAGCGTCGGTTGCGGAAAACCCCGATCAGCTCTTGCCGCTGCTTCAGCGATATGTGCAAGCGGCGCTCGAAGTCGGCAATGAAAGTCCGGGGACTGCATTCGCTCGCCAAAAGGTACTGCGTGAACAGATGACGACGCATTTTCGAGCGGGGTTTCCGAAACCATTACGCCCAGTGTTCGACAAGCTTGTTTTGGCTACGCAATCGTCGGTGAAATTTCGTGAACGAGCTCGATTTCGCCAGGCACTTCTGTATTCGCGTTTACGCGCCATTGCGTTGGATTGTGGAAAGAGGCTCGTCTTGGCCAATACGCTCGATGCTCCCGAAGACGTATTCTTCTTGACGTTCGATGAACTCGTGACCATTTGCACGACAAACGCTCGGTCCGCTGACAAGGACCCGCGCGCGCTGATCAAGCAGCGCCAAATGGAACACGCCACGCTTTCGGCGCTCGATTTGCCGGATGTCTTCACATTGGCGGCAGGCGACGTTATCGCGCCAGGCGACTTGGACGTCAATGCGTCGCCGCTGACGGCACTGGACACGGACGCTATTCTGGTGGGAGTGCCGGCCAGTGGTGGTCGCGTCACGGGACGCGCCGCGGTACTCGAGGGACTCGGTGATGCTGATCGGCTTCAACGTGGCGACGTACTCGTTGCACGTCAAACGGATCCCGGTTGGGCGCCATTGTTTTTCCTGGTACGAGGGCTCGTTCTCGAACGTGGGGGAATGCTTTCCCACGGGTCGATTCTCGCTCGTGAATTAGGAATTCCTTCGGTGGTGGGCGTGCCGAATGCGACGACGCGCATTTCGCACGGGTGTGACATTTTCGTCGATGGAAACGCGGGCCATGTTCAGTTTGTCTGAAGGCTCGAAGCTCGGCATTCCCGTGTGGTTTCCCGCCTGGTTGCGCGAACGAATCGTGCCAGGCATATGGTGGTTGGTTCCGCTTTCGTTCGTGATTTCATTGGCTGGTGGGCACTACTTTTGGTTTGTCCGGGCTATGATCGCGATGTTGGCGCTGATTCTATTTCGTTTGTTGGACGATCTGGAGGATATCGCGCACGATAGACTTCGGCATCCGCAACGAGTTCTTTGCCAATGCAAACCGGCATCGTTATCGCGAGTTCATGGGTTTTGCGTGGCCGGTTTGACGATTTTATGCCTGTTTATCGCCGCCGTGGGTGATCGATGGATATCATTCGTCGCTGGCCTGGTTGTCGTCGTCATTGGGTCGCGTGTACGTCAACGAATGAATGATTCTGCTCTGCGTGTGGTTTTCGCACACGTCATTCTGCTCAAGGTGCCGGCGCTCGTAATATCGCTTACCCAAGGAGAAGTCGCGCCGAACATTCTCTGGGGCCGAGCGCTTGGACTGGCTGGGTTTGTCGGCGCGTACGAAGTGGTACACGACGCGGAATCGCGACGTTCGTCCTGGGCACCTTTGGTATTGGCAATCGATATGGTTTGTCTTGTGTGGGGTTTGGTCAAAAGCATCATCGAGGAGACGAGCGCATGACGGAAACGAATTCGAGTTCAATGGGAACGGCGCGTTTGGAGGACAATGCGTGCCCCAGTTGTGGAGGGCGTGACGCTTTGTTTTTTATTGAAGCCGAGGACGACTTGACGGGAAAACCGGGACGATTTCAATTTGTCCGTTGTCAAGGTTGCGAGCTCGTTTACCAACGCCCGCGAATCATGCTCGAAGACATTGGTGCGTATTACGACACAGAATACATAGCGCATCGCATGAAGACGGATTGGGGTGTATTCACACCGCTCTACGAATGGGGCATGAATGGTCACGATCGGCGTAAGGTGGAATTGGTAGGTCGTTATGTAGACTTACGCAAAGACGTGCGCGTACTCGACATCGGTTGCGCAGTGGGCAGTTTTTTGCAAATGCTCCGGAAGCGCTACGATGCGTCGGTGACGGGCGTTGATTTCAAGAACTTGCGTGGTCATCCGCTGCTCGAAGGGGTCGATTTTCGTCATGGGACGCTTCCTGAAATCGATTTTGGGGAGCAACGCTTCGATCTCATTACAATGTGGCATTTCTTGGAGCACGATTACGATCCGGTGGGAACGCTCGAACGCGTGAAGAATTTGTTGACCCCCGGAGGTCGTGTGGTCATCGAGGTTCCGCGGCTCGATTCGCAAACGTTTAGGCTTTACCGAGATCGCTGGCCGGGACTTCAGGCACCACAACACACGGTCGCCTTCGAAAAGAAAACGCTGCGAGCAATGTGTGAAAAGAGCGGTTTGCAGGTGGTCGACCATTTGCCGTGGGGCGCGTTTCCGGCCTATTTTTATTTGTTTGCCGGTGCGGCTTTCCATGTGCTTCGCGGCAAAGGGCTCGACGTGGGCAAAGCCATTGGTCCCTACTTTGCGGGACAATTGTTGCTCTCGCCGGTGCTGCTGTTCGAGAAGCAACTCGATCTCGCGATGCAAACGATCATCCTAGAACGGTGAAAGGCGTCAAAAGCATGAGCACCGAACGAATTCGGAGCGTCGTGGCGGTAGTCTTGTCGCTCGTTTTTATGACCGCCGTCACGCCGCTGTTTTTCCTGGCACGATTGTTTCTCGGTCGACGTGTATGCGCCGAACGCTTGGGGCCGTGGGCAGCGGGGGTCGTATTAAGACTTTTCGGCATTACGGTGGAGGCACATTTCCCGCTGCCACTTCCCGAACGACGCGTGGTGTACGTGTCGAACCATTCGTCGGCGGTCGATATTTTGGTCTTGCTGCAGCTTGGATTGCCTCGTTCGCGATATTTCATGAAACGAGGTGCATGGGTCATTCCACCGGTCGCGCTCATTGCGATGTGCGTGGGGACGTTCTTTACTGTTCCGCAGAAATATACGGACAAACGCCGGAAGCTTTTTGCGCGCGCTTGCGACAAACTGCAGGAGACTGGCGACTCTGTGTATTTGAGTCCCGAAGGAACACGCGTCACCACTGGAACGGTGGGTCCTTTCAACAAGGGGGCGTTTCATTTGGCGACCGAATTGCGCGTACCCATCGTTCCGCTCTACATCGAAGTTCCCCGCACCGATAACACGGGAAAAAGCTGGGCGATGAAACGAACCGTCGTACATGTGCACAAGTTATCCGACGTTGACACATCAGCATTTCGGCCGGAGACCGTGCGAGAGCACGCCGACGAAGTGCGACAGTTTTTCCAGGGATTTGAGGCCAAACTCGTAGCAACGAAGAACAATCGAGCGGCGGCATGAGAGACGCGGAAGAATTTTTGACACGTAAACTGCGAAGGCGTGCGGAAACTCAAGGAAACGCATGTGCGTTAGGCTTTTTGGAGGACGGCAGCGAAATCACGCAATCGTTTACCATGGAAGCGCTTGATGCCCGCGTCGATGATGTGGCGAACGTATTGGTCGATTGCATTGGGGAGGGCGAACGGGTGCTGTTGCTCTTCCCGCCGGGCCTCGATTTTGTCGTGGCGTTTCTGGCATGTTTGCGCGCAGGTCGCATCGCCGTGCCCGCCATTCCTCCTGAACCGCATAAGCCTGCGCGAAGCCTCGCGCGCTTGCGGCATCTCGTCGACGACGCCCGCCCTGCTCTGGTGCTTTCGACGCTGGCGGTCGCACCATTTAGGTCGATTCTCGATGAAGCCGTCCCGATGCTCGGCCGATTGCCTTGGGTCGACGTGACGGCCGTCCCGCAGTCTTCACGTCGTGTGGACGATCCCGTGGACGACGGGGTAGCATTTTTGCAATATACATCGGGTTCGACTGCGGATCCTAGAGGTGTGCGCATTCTACGGCGAAACCTCAATCATAATTTACGCGTCATTCACGGAGTCGCTCCGGCCAAACCGAGCGCCTCGGTAAGTTGGCTCCCGCAATTTCACGATATGGGGCTCATCGAAGGCATTCTCTTGCCGCTCGATGGCGGTTGGCCTGTCTGGCTGATGCCACCGTGGGCATTTTTGAATCGGCCCGTGGCTTGGCTCGAGGCCATTGAGCGATTTGGGGCGATGCGCAGCGGCGGGCCCAATTTTGCCTTCGATTTATGCGTCAGGAAAATCGACCGCGAGGTCCGCGCCAAACTCGACCTATCCTGTTGGAAACAGGCGTATTGCGGCGCAGAGCCTCTGCGTGCCGGAACGCTTGCCGCATTTGCGGACGCGTTTGCTCCTGCGCGCTTTACGGCTTCGAATTGGTTCCCTTGTTATGGTTTGGCGGAGCATACAGTGCTCGCAACGTGCCGCACACACCAGCCGTATCTTGTCGAACGTCTTTCGACGACACGTCTGGCACGGGGGCACGCCGTGGCCGCAATAGACAACGAGCGCGCCATTGATGTCGTTTGCGTGGGCGAAATTCCGCCCGAAATTACGTTGACTATCGTGGATCCCAAGGAGCAACCATTGCCTGATGGTCAGGTAGGCGAAATTTATCTGCAAAGTGGGAGCGTCGCGGATGGGTATTGGGACAACGAACAAGCCACGCAAGCTACGTTTCGCGCAGGGTTGAACGCGTCGACGGCATTACGTGGCCCGTTCGAACATCATCTGCGTACGGGGGATTTGGGTTATCGTCGGGGGAATCAATTGTTCATCGTTGGCCGTCGCAAAGACGTGCTCATCGTTCATGGTCAAAACCATCATGCGCACGATGTCGAGCGAACAGCCGAGGCGGCGCACCCCGCCATTCGTCGCGGTTGCGTTTGCGCTGTGACACTCGACTTTGCACCCGACACCGATGCTGAATCACATCCGGTCGTGGTATGTGAGATTGACGGCGCAATCGACGATGAAAAACGATTGGCGGTCACGACAGCCGTACATCGAGCGGTCATGAGTGACCATGGAATTGCCATTGACGTCACATTGGTTCTGAAACACACGCTGCCGAAAACATCCTCGGGCAAACTCCAGCGACGAGCAACCGCGCAATTGGTGCGCGAAGGCGCCATTGACGTACATCGGACGATTCCAACAAGTACCGTCCCCGCACCGGACGGCCATGATCGATTACGCGCGGCATGCTTGGCCATTTGTCACGTATCGGGCCTCGTCCCGGGTGAAATCGATATGGATTTGCCGCCGTCGCAATTGCCACTCGATTCCCTTCAAACGGTCGACACCCTTGCAACGCTCGAACGCTTGTTGGGACAGACCGTATCGCTACAAATGTGGGCGGATGCAACTTCGTTGCGGGCACTGGTCGACGGAAACTCGGAACCCGTGGCTCGATGGCTCGTCGACCTCGAACGGCCGTTGCCGCATTTTGAGGTTCGACGGCGCAGCGGAAACGCCATTTTGGTGACGGGAGGAACGGGGCTGATTGGAAGGGCGCTGGTGGCCAGCCTGCGACATTGCGGGCGACGCGTCGTCGTTTTGGCCCGTGGAGCGGACAAAACCGGAGGTGTTGCCGGTGATGTCAGCCGGAGCCACTTTGGACTCGACGAAACAACGTATCGATCATTGGTCGACGACGTTGACGTGGTCATGCACGTAGCAGGTGCAGTCAATTGGGTGCTCCCGTATTCGTCATTGGCATCGACGAACGTCGACGGAACCGAACATGTATTGGCGTTCTGCGCGAAATCTGGCGCACGTCTCGTCCACATTTCGTCACAAATAGTTTGTCATGGAACAAATGATCACGCGAATTTGATTGTGGACGACGATGAAGAACCGCGGGTGCTTTGGAATCGTCTTTCGACATTGCCGACAGGATATGCGCAATCGAAAGCGGTATCCGAATGGCTGGTGCACCGAGCGCGTCAAGCGGGGCTGGATGCAACCGTGGTGCGCCCGTCGTTGATTCCTGCTGCAATGGATGACGCGTCGCCCGATGACATCGTGTCCATTTTGGTGCGGACCTTCATCGAAGCAGGCGCAGCGCCGGATGTCGATTGGCCTTTTTCCATTTGTCCTTGTAATCATTTGGTCAACGTGCTGGTTTCGCTCGTCGACGGCGGACCTCCTATCGTTCACGTGTCGGACGAAAGTCGTTCGTCCCGGGAGGTCATAACGTGGTTGGTCTTGGCCGGATACGACGTACAGCTCGTTTCGTGGACAGATTGGTTGGCACATATCGAGGAGCGCGGATTGCATACCCGCAGCCCATTGCGATGTTTGTGGCCATTCCTTCGTTCCGGAACGCTTTTGTCGTACGCGCGGCGGCAGCGAGCCGTCGTGCGTATCCGACCTGAATACCAACTGAACGAACCGCTGGATCCGGCGTTTGTCGACGAACAGTTGCGTGCGTGGCAAAAGACCGCTTGGTTGCCAAAACCTCCACGTCGAGGGGCCCAGGCCACGACAGCATCGCGAGCACTTCCAGTGGCTCCGCGCCATGTTTTGGTCAATGGGCGCGAGCATGACGTCGTCGAGGCGCATGTCGAGCCGCTCTTGTCGGGTGGTGGCATTTTGAGTCGCTTGGCGACAGGTTTTTGCAATCGTCCGGTGGGTGTGTTTCCAGCAGCCTTGACGCTCGACAATGGTCGTGTGCTCGATGTCGTCCTCAAGGCATCCGCGCGCGGGGACGAACTGCGGGCCTTGTGCACGACGGTGGCTCGGGTTTCGAGTCCCGCCCTTGCTAAAGCTCTCGAAGAACACGGCCATTGGCTCGACGTGGGAGCGGCGGAAACGCGCGAACGGGCCTTGTACGGATTCGCCCGTCAATCGTTATCAACGTTCATTCCGCATTGTTACTCGACTTTCGCCGAATTGAGCCATGACGCCCCCTTGGTGCTCGAACGATTGCGCGCTGGAAATCAAGTCGAAAGCCTCGATGCCGTGGCTTCGCCGTGGCCGCTCGATCAAGTGCGTCGCGTGGTGCTTGCATTGGCGCATATGCATGCGGCCTGTCGAGATCGGGGCAATGACCTTGCCGTAATACCGTGGGCACGCCCCATGGGAACGACGGCGACGATGCTTCGGCCCTTGTGGAATGCGCTCTTCGCATATGCATGCACGAAAATCGATGCAGATGTCGCACGTGTGGCGGCTCCGCTGCTCGACGATCTCGGCTGGTCCGCTGCGTTGTCCAAAATTCCGCAAACCTTATTGCACAATGACGTCAATCCGCGAAACCTAGCATTGAGGTCTGGATCGACGACGGATATCGTGCTCTACGATTGGGAATTGTCGGCGCTTGGACCATCCACCCGCGATTTGGCGGAATGGCTTTGTTATTCACTTTCACCGGCGGTGAACGAGGCCGAAGTTTTTTCCTTGGCGCGTGCACATGCCAACATTGCCGTGCCAAACCTAGATGAAAATACGCTACGGTCGGCATTAGGAGCATCGCTCGCGTGGTTCTTTTTCGATCGACTCACGACGTACACGGTCGTTGCGCCGATATTCGAATTGCCGTGGCTCGGACGTGTTTTCAGCACATGGCGAAAGCTCATGGAATGGTTTGATCCGCGTCGGCGTTTGTAAATTGCGCGGGGCCGAACGAACCTTCCAACCGTACACGGTTCTGCGCTTGCGACACCACGCGCTGCTATCGCACGCTCTGGATTCGGTCGGTAAGATCTCGCTTTTACAAAGACGCGAACCATGCGACCATGTGGCGTATGACATCGAGCACAGACCGTTCGAGAGCATCTTCGGCCCGTAGTACAATGGGCCGGCTGTTTCAATCACTGGACCGCGAGCATGGTTTTGAACCGCTCGAGGTTCACGGAAAAATTCCGGACGACTTGCAGGGCACTCTTTACAAGAACGGCCCCGCGCTTTTTGAAGCACAAGGCACACCGTACAAGCATTGGCTGGATGGTGATGGCGCGATCTGCGCAGTGCAGTTCGTCGGGGGGAAGGCGAACGGAGCGATTCGGGTGACACGAACGAAGGAGCTCGAGGAAGAGCGTGCAGCTGGTCGAATGCTGTATGGATCGGGGTACACGAAGGGGCCGATCTGGCACAAGCGGTTGTTTGGGCAGGCGAAGAACCCGCATAACATACACGTCCTCTGTTGGCAGGACCGCGTATTTGCAATGACTGAAATGGCCAATCCTTACGAGATCGATCCCTTCACGCTCGAAACGATCGGTCCCTGCGATTTGGGTGGAATCGTGAAACAAGGGCTCAACGCCCATGTTCGTGTGCACCCCGTAAATCAATTGGTGTACGCATTTGGTCCGCACATGGGGCTGCACTCTGGACTCGAGATTTTTGAGCTTCCGGTCAACGCGGAGGCAACACACGCCGCATCCGTTCGCTTGTCGTCAATGCCAGCGCTCGTCCACGATTTTGCAATGTCGGAGAAGCACCTCATATTTACCAACCCGCCTCTCCACATCGATATGGCCCCGATGTTGCTCGGCACAAAGTCGGTCATGGATGTCATCTCGTATCATCCTGAAGACGGCACTGAAATCATTGTCGTTCCTCTTGCCAAACACGATGAACATGGCAAAAAAACGGAACCCATCATCTTCAAATTACCTGCCTTCACGGCGCTGCACTTGGCGAACGCATTTGAAGAATCGCCTGGAAAACTCGCCGTTGATCTTTGCAAATATCCTGAATTTATGCTGGGTGACGCATTCATGCTGGATGGGCTTCGCAGCGGCGAAGCTTGGCTTCATGCACCGGTGGCCAAACTCGAACGCCTTCATATCGACCTGCACAAGCGCGAAGGGTATTTTGAATTGATTTGGGACGCGAACTGCGACTTTCCGACGACGGCTTCATCGAAACAAGGTTTTGAAGCCCGTTATCTGTGGGCGCTCGTGAATGGCGGCGATGCCGATCGTATTTGCAAATTCGACTACAAGACGAAAGAGACAAAAGAAAGCGCGTTTGCCGATTGGGAGTATCCGAGCGAGCCTACGCTGGTAAGTCGTCCCGACGCCACGAACGAAGACGATGGTTGGATTCTGACGTCCGTGTACGATGGCCATAAAGATAGAACCTTCATTGCCATCTTGGACGCGAAAGATCCCTCAGTTGAATTAGCACGCGCCTATTTTTCGCATCGGCTCCCATTGCCGCTTCATGGTGCGTGGGAGCCACGTGTGCATGTTCGATGAAATCTGTCGCCTTGGAAGGTCGCGGCGTTGGCACGTGCTTGCCGGTGCAGCCTTGTTGCTTGGAACCATGGGCTGCGCTGGCGTCACCACGTCCCGTTGCCCCCCTTTGCAACGCCCCACAGCAGCCGTTGATCCTGCACCCGGGAGAATTTGCAATGGGACGAATGTGCCCGGCGAACGGGCACGACTCGAACTGCAGGACGGCGTCGTTACCGTAGATATTGATCCGGCTGAATACGAGCTTGGTAGCGATATCATTTGGAATTGGATCAGCAATGCGGCTCGCGCAGTCGCAACCTACTACGGCCATTTCCCGGTTTCCCATTGCCACCTGCAGATCATCGCTACAAATGGTCGTGGACCGCGTTGGGGGCAAGCTTCGGCGGATCCAAAAGTGCCTACGGTTTTGATTCGATTGGGTCGCAACACACGCGCCGAAGACTTGGCCGACGACTGGACGCTGACGCATGAAATGGTACACCTGGCTTTTCCGAATATGCAGCCGTCGCATTTATGGATAGAGGAAGGACTTGCAACCTACGTCGAGTCCATTGCCCGCTACAGAATGGGGCTCGTCACTGAAAATTCGATATGGTTTGACTGGGTACAGTCCATGCCCCTAGGTCAGCCGAAAGAGGGCGATCGTGGATTGGATTTCACACCCACGTGGGGTCGAGTGTATTGGGGTGGCGCTCTGTTTGCACTCGTTGCTGACGTCGAACTTCGCCGTGCATCGGACAATCACGTGGGGTTGCGTCAGGCGTTACAAGGTATCGTCAATGCAGGTGGCACCATGAAAACGTGGTGGACAATTACGCAAGCATTCGCCATCGGAGATAAGGCCACGCAAACGCCCGTGCTGATTCCGCAATACCGACGAATGCGCGCGGCCCCCGCACCTGTGAATTTAGAAGAATTGTGGCAACAACTCGGTGTGCGCATCGAGAATGGGCGCGTGGTTTTGGATGAGCATGCGCCACGAGCAGCCATCAGAAAATCGATATTGCGGGACTAACGACGAGGGAGGCCGCGCATTCGTCCCTCCACTATTGCATGCGAGTAAACCTACAGTGTCACGGTGACTTCCCAGAGCCAAAAACGTTCTGAAAAACAATTCGAACGTGCGAAAGTTCTTCCCCTTCGCCACAAGGTTCCGGTATGCTGCGGATAGCGCCATGCAGACACACTTGGATAAGATAGAGGGTCTCGAGAATTGGCAAGCGTGGGCCGGTGCGGGCATAGGCCATTTCATTCGGGTACGTCACGGCGAAAACCGCGAGGTGCTGCTTTCGCGCTGGGACGTGCATACGATGCTCGAGAGCGCGACGGAAGCCGTGTTTTGCACACCGGGAACGGGTGGGCGAACGACGCTCGTGCGTGGATTTCCCGTGACCCGAGGAAGCAACTCCAACGGTGCCGTCGAACTTACGGTGCGCAAGCCTATTGGTGCAGCGGAATGGGTCCAGGAGCTTATCGCGCTCAGCGAAACCGGGACTGAAAAGCTTTTCCAGGTTGGTACGTGGGTCGTCCGTATTGGGCCACCCGATTATTACGCGCATATCGTCGGCTCGACGGACGAAACAGCAGCTTCTTCGTACCGCGCGGCTGGCGACGATTACAAGGCGATGTATTTGGGCTCCTCGCGATGCAAGGACAAAACGGGTGTTTTGCTTGGTTTCTTGCAGGGCGAACCGCTTCTCGGCACACCGGCCGAAATGGCACGCCTTTGCGTGGCAATGTGCGTATCGGAGCCGGCGCGTAATCATCGAACATGGGGCATCAACCTGATGTTGCTTGACCTCTTGCGCCAAAACGGAGTCCCCGGTGGGTTTGGCGCGGTCATCCAAAACGAATTACACCCGATGTCCAAAGGCGGCACCTACCAACCTGGTAAAGTGGGAATGAAAGGCGGCCGCAAATCACGCGAAACCTGGGCGCACGAGACAGGCATCACGATGCTCTGGCTCTGCGGATTCGCGGGAATGCACGCGGAAATGGTGGATGGCAGCGAGCGCCGGTGGCGCGATCCCGTAAAAGGCGAAGCATTTGTAGGAATGGTACGCAGCCGTTTGACCGACGCGCTCATTTCGCGTTTTCGAAAAGTGGCATGGGCGTGGGAATGACTTGATGGGATGGCGGATGGCTAAAG
>JANORL010000648.1:0-11175 GCA_031415295.1 Polyangiaceae bacterium
GGACCCCATGGTGGATCCCTGGGAGATCAAAGAAACGTTTCCCGGTCTCGAACTCGTCGTCGATGCTGGTGATTGCGGAATCATCCCGTCGACGGTCGTCGACCTCTCCAGTGGTGAGATCGTCATCGTGCGCGAAGGCGCGGGGCCCATAGACGACCTCGTTTGAGGGTGCTCTACAGTCCCGCGTCTTCGTCGTCTCGCGCTGGTTTGTCCGGTTCAGGATCTTTCGGCGCTGCGGACGCTGACGGAGCGGGCTCGGGCTGGCTCGTGGGGGTCCCCGCTTCGTCCGTTTCCGCATCGGCTTCCGCATCGGCTTCGCCGTCGAACGGAGCGTCGATACCGGCATCCGGAGCAGTGTCGGTCAGGAAAAACTCGTCGAAAGCATTTTCTTGTCCCTCGTACGCGAGTAGTCCGGTTTCCGGATCGATGCGCCGTGTATCGATGCCCGTTGCGGGAACGTCGAGTGTCCGGGCGGGTTTGTCTTTTAATGCACGTTGCAAAAACTCCACGAACGCGGGCAACGAGGAAATAGCACCTGTCTCGCCTTTGCCGAGCGGCGCGGCATCATCGAACCCAGTCCACACGGCACATGCCAGTTCCGGTGTGTACCCGACAAACCAAGTGTCTTTCGAATTGTTACTCGTCCCCGTTTTACCGGCGACCCATCGTCCCAACGGCTTCGCACGCGTCGCTGTCCCTTTTTCCACGACACTGCGGAGCAAGGTTGACAGGACAAACGCCTCTTGCTCCGTCATCACTTGTCGAGGGTCGGGATCCGGCGTGAGCTTGATCTCCATGCCGCCAGGTCCGGTGATCTTCGTGATGAGTCGAGGTTTGCGCCATTCGCCCTTCGCCGCGAACGTCGCATACGCCGCAGCCATTTCTCGAGGCGTCACTTCGTAAGCACCGAGCGCGAGGGACAGATCGGTTCCCAGTTTCGAATCGACGCCCAGGTCTTTCGCAAACGCCGCAACGTTCGACGGCCCTACGCGTTGAATCGCATCGACCGCCGCGACGTTCACGCTGTGAGCCAATGCTTCACGAAGCAGCTTCGGCGTCTTGCCCTCGCTCTCGTCGTAGTTGTGCGGCTGGTAGCCGTTGATCGACTCCGTTGACGTCTTCAGTTGCGTGGCAGGCGTGAGCAAATGCGCGTGCAATCCGTACCCGTACACGAACGCTTTAAACGTCGATCCCGGTTGGCGTTTTGCGTTGGATCGATCGAGCCCTCCACGAATCCCTTCGTATCCACCCACGAGTGCCACAATCTCGCGCGTTGCGACATCAATCGCGACGAGCGCCGATTCTGGTGCCAGCTCGAGCCGCATCGCAGGGAGCGGAGGCGCCTTCGAAGCAGCATCGTTGACCTCCTCCGCAGTCTCGGGACCGATCTCACGCGCCCGAGGATCCGCTGCAGCGACGGCTGCTTCTTTGGGGTCCACAAGGCTCACGCGCAGCACCTTGCCAACTTTTGTATATTGGCTTGGGTACAAACCATTCGGGTTGTATCGACTCTTGATCGGTTTAATTTCGACAAACCCGTTCACCGCGCCGATACGGACGAGCAGTTGGTTTTTCTCGTCGTCGTGTCCCGTCACGACACCGCTGTACACGCGATGTCCGCTCGTCTTCGGAGCACCCTCGAAACCAGGCGGCTCTTTCTTGAGCAGGGCGAGCGGTGGTAGGAGCTTGTGACGCGTCAGGTAACCGTTCAGGTTGTTTCGAACTGCTTCACGTGCGTACGATTGCAGGCCCGGATCGATCGTCGTCCAGATCGTGTAACCACCGCGATCCGCTTCCGGTCCGACCAAGTCGCGCAACGTTCGTCGCGCTTCTTCCACGACTTCCGGCGCGAGTTCCCGAAGCACTTCGTTTCGTGATGCCAGCGTGACTGGTTCGCTCTTGGCCGCGTTGATCTCTGTTTCGGTCGCAAAACCTTTCGCAAGCATTTGTCCAAGCACGTACGTACGGCGCGACTCGGCACGCATCATGTTCACGTGCGGCGAATAAATGCTCGGCCCTTTGACGATGCCCGCAAGCAACGCAGCTTCGGCAATCGTCGCCTTCGCGATGGGTTTGCCGAAGTAGTACTGACACGCTTCTTCGATCCCATATCGTCCATGGCCGAAGTAAATGTGGTTGATGTACAGCCCCAAGATCTGATCCTTCGTCAGCTCTTGCTCGATGCGACGGGCCAGAATCACTTCGCGCATCTTGCGATCGAACGTGCGTTCGGACGTGAGCAGGACGTTCTTCACCACTTGTTGCGTGATGGTGCTCGCGCCTTGTTTCGCTTTTGCGCCGCGAAGATTTTTGTACATCGCCCGGAGCATGCCGGGGTAATCGAGTCCTTTGTGCTCATAGAAACTCGCATCTTCCGCAGCGAGAAGCGCGAAGACGACGTGTTTCGGAACCATCGCGATGTCGACGATCGTGCGTCGTTCGACGAAGAGTTCACCAAGCACCTGGCCATTACGGGCCATCACGCGCGTGACTTGCGGAGGGTGGTAGTTCTGCAGATCGCCAGTCGATGGCAGATCCGCTTCGTAGGATTTGATCGTGCCTGCGACGACGAGCATCACTGCCGTTGCCAGCAAAACGACGACGACCGTGAAACGTCGCGCCCAACGCCGAATCAGTCTCCAGCGCCTTCGAGATGCCGCGGATTGTTTTGCAGGTTGTTCAGTCGCCATCTTTCGCCACTCGATACAACGCTGCTGACGCGAGGATTCGTCCGTTCACCGAATGAGCTTCAGCACCAAGACGGCGAGCAACACGCCAACGAGCAAAAATCCAATGGCTACTGCTGCGAGAACCAAAGCCGACGGTGCTGCCTGAACCGGTGCAGCCTCGGGCAGCTTCAGGAACGGTTTGGACGACTGAGGCAGTCGTTGCGACGGTGCTCCTTCGCCAACGAGTCTGTTCGATGACGGCATCGGTGCACGGTGCGACGACACTGGCGAAGGTTTGGCCGAGCTGATCGGCAAGTCCGCGGCGTTCGTACGACCCGACTGAGGCTCCTGTTGACCTGCGCCGTTACGACCCGTTGGAGACAATTGGCGACGTTCGGCTTCGGGCGACCTCGGTTTGGGGGTCGCAATCGCTTGTGCGTCGAGATGCGATTGCGACGCTTGCACGAGCGCCGCCGTGTCTCTCGGGAACAGCCCGGAAAAACTTTTCCCAGGAACAAAAGTCTTCAGCGCTTCGGCAAAGTGAGCAGCCGATGGGTACCTGTCTTCAGGGCGCTTCTCGAGAGCCTTTGCGAGCACATCACCGAGGCCCTCAGGAAAGGTTTTTCCTGGCACACGTGTATCGAGATGCAACGGCAGCTTCGTGATGTGATGCTGGATGTACTCCATCGGCGTGCGTGCCTCGAAAGGCAGTTTGCCCGTGAGCATCTCGTACAGGATCACGGCCAGCGAATAGATGTCGCTACGTGCATCCAGGGTTTTCCCCTGCGCTTGTTCGGGTGACATGAACTCGGGCGTACCGAACACCATGCCCTCTTGCGTCAACATGACGGAGCCGGGTCGAAGTTCACGCTCCGTCACCTTCGCCAAACCGAAGTCGAGCACCTTCGGAAAATCGCGAAGCCCACCGTTGGTCGACAAGAAGATGTTCTCGGGTTTGAGATCGCGATGAACGATCCCTTGCGCGTGTGCTTCCTGCAGCGCGCCGCAAACCTGAATCATGATCGGCACTGCGCGGTCGGCTCCCATCGGGCCATCTTTGCGCACACTTTGATTCAGGTTTTTCCCGTCCAAGTACTCCATCACGATGTAGAGCGACCCGTCTTCGAGTTCGCCGTACAGGAGCACTTTCACCGTGTTTGGATGGGTCAGATGACTCATCGCGCGTGCTTCGCGACGGAAGCGCGACACGAGGTCTTTGCGGTTCGCGAGTTTCGGATGGAGGATTTTCACCGCTACCATCCGGTTCATCGCGGGTTGCGCCGCTTTGTAGACGGATCCCATCCCGCCCGACCCGATCTTTTGCAGGATCTGAAACTGCCCGCCGAGAATGTCTCGGCCGATGTTCGGGTCTTGCGGACGCATCTAAATACTCGCGCGAAAATATCACCTCGCGGGCGTCGCTCGTCCATGAGAGCCTCATGGATTGAAAATGGTTTCCGAGTTGCGACTCCACGAACAGCAAGCATCCCAACGCTTCGCCCCCGATTCGGATTCCACATCGCCGTTGTTTGAAGCCTCTGCGCTCCTCCGAGGCGCCGGATTCCGACACGCCTTCTTCACTCGGGTCGGCGGAGTCAGCAAGTTTCCTCTTGACTCGCTCAATCTCGCTGCTCACGCCACCGGCGATGACCCAATTGCTGTCCGAGAAAACATGCAGCGGTGTGCCAAGTCGCTTGGCGTTGGTCTCGAAAAACTCTACATGCCGAGCCAGATTCACGGCACAAATGCCGTTGTTGTCGCCGGATCCGAAGACCGTGAAGACGTCCTGTTGCGACAAGCGGACATCATCGCCTCCAGCGCTACGGGTATCGCTTGCGCCGTTCGCTCCGCCGACTGCGTGTCCATTCTGCTCGCGGATCGATCGAGCGGAGCGGTCACTGCCGTGCACAGTGGTTGGGTCGGAACCACGTCCAACGCTGTCGCTGCAGGCGTCGAAGTGTTGCGTCGAATCGCTCCAGCCGCCGACATCATCGCGGCCATCGGACCGCACATCGAAGAGTGCTGCTTCGAAGTGGGCGACGACGTTGCCGAACGTCTCGCAAATGCTTCGAATCTTGGGACTGCGGTCGTCGATCGCTCCCACGCCAAACCTCACGTGAACCTGCGCCGGATCATCCACGCGCAGCTCATGAACGCTGGTGTCGACGAAGCCTGCATCGACGACGTTCGCGGCTGCACCGTGTGCAACGTGGAACGTTATTTTTCGTATCGTCGCGACGCCCAGAAGAGCGGCCGTTTGCTCGCCGCCATCGTCACGCGTGCGGTTCGGTGAGAGGGTTTGACGCGGGATTTGCCCGCACCTCGCGCTCACCCCCTAACCCCTCTCCACGAGGCTTCGCCTCACCCACTAGAGATGAAAGCGGATCAGAATGATTTTCGGGGGGTATGGGGGCGAAGCCCCCCATCGTGAACTGGGTAGAGTGCAAGAGTCGGGTCGCGAAGCGAGCCCGACGAATGCACTGACTAGGGCCGTTCGAGCGTAAGCGAGAACGTGCCCGGCTTTCATAGCAGGGGGGTGAGGCGCGAAGGCGCTCTCTAACCGTTGTCTTTGACGAGAAGAATCTTCCCGCGTCGCCCTTCGCGTTCGGCGTGCTCCACAGCTTCCTTGATGCGCGCGAGCGGATACGTCGCTTCGACAGGAATCGTCACTTTGCCTTTGGTGATCGTGTCGAGCACTTGGGTCGTGATTTCGGTGAGCGATTCTTGGGGTAGCTGTTCTCGTAAAGATGCAAACCAAAATCCGCGCACGTGGATGTCGCGGAACACAAGGTCGTTCGTCCCGACATAACCCGCATCACCACCCATCGTTCCAAGACAAACCACCGTCCCACCGTGATCGACACAGCTCGTCATACGCGTCGTGGCTCCGCCGCCCACAGTGTCGAGCGCGAAACGAACAGTTGCTCCACGCATGGCCGCTTTGACGCGTTTGCCCAGCTCCGGACCATCAGCGAGCGCCACGTCGGCACCGAGCTTTCGAAGCGGCGCGCATTGTGCGGCGCGACGAACCACGTTGACCGTGTGAATCCCTCGCGCCTTGGCGTGTTCGATGACCCAACGACCAAAAGCCGAAGTCGCACCGTTCTGAACAATCCACTCACCGGCCTCGAGCTTTTGGATCGTCCGCAAGACGAAGTAGGCGGCCAGCGGATTGAGTGTCGCCATCGCTAGTTGTTCGAGAGGTGCATCATCCGATGCGGCAACGATCTGATTCGCAGCAACCGTCAATCGTTCACGCCACGTGCCCGAATTGAGCGGCAAAAGCACGCGTTGTCCCACGGCGAAATTCGATACGTCCGGGCCCAAGCCGAGCACCCGTCCCACGCCTTCTTTGCCAGGAATCGTGGGCAAACTCGGAAGCGCGCCGTAGACGCCATGCAGTATCAACAAGTCGGATGGATTGATGGGAGCAGCAACCATCTCGACGAGAACTTCTCCAGCTCGAGGGGGCACTGGCTCTGGCACATCCAGGTAACGGACCACTTCCGCTGGTGGACCGAACCCGTCGACACGAATCGCTTTCATGGCTCGTCTTACGAAGGTCGCTTCTTCCAGTCCGTGCCCGGAGCATCCCGGTCGATCGTCCTTGGTTGGGCAATCGACCGGAGTACGTCGCGAACGTCCTGTTGTGGTGGCGGATCACTCTGGTATCGAGAGCCCGTCACGTGGCGTTCGTCTTTCTCGTCCAAGCTCGCGACTTTGTCCACATCTGCTAGCGCCGCCTTGTTGATGTTTTGCGAAGCAGACATCGATTTTTCGAGCATCACCTGCGCGATCTTTCGGTGATACGCCTGCCGCGTGGCGTGCATCAGCGATTCGTATGCCGTTGCATGCATGAGCACGTACTTGAACGAATACGTGGCGCGAGGAATGCGGCCTCGCTGTTGGAGAATCTCAGCCTCGACCAACTTCTCCAGGCCAGTTTGCAACGATGCGGGATCCATCGGCGCAACCGCTTCGATGATTTCATATGCAAACTCGCGGCCCAAGATCGCTGCCAGTTGCACGATGCGCTTGGTAGAACCAAGACGATCGATACGCGCCATGAGTGCATCGCGCACCGTCGAAGGAACGCTCAGCTCTGGAGCAGGCCCGGTCAATTCGTACCGACCTGAACGTTCGACGAGAACCTTCGAATCGAGAAGCGCTTTCGTCATCTCTTCGATGAACAGCGGCACACCATCGGTCTTGTCGACGAGCTGCTCGAACAATTCTTTCGGAAGCTCGACCCCTCGCGTCAACTCGTTCACCATCATCTTCACGCGTTTGGCCGGTAACCTACTGAGCGGCACGGGGATGATGTGAGCGCGTGGCGTCCAAGGCGCCGTGAACGACGAACGTGCTGTGCAAAGCAACATCGTGTTCAGCATCGCCACGTCTTGGGCAAACTCGCCAAGGAACTCGATCGTCGTCGGATCCGCGCAATGCAGATCCGCCATCATCAACACCAACGGCTGTCGTTTGCCGAGTGATTCGAGCACGGTCAGCAAAATATCCGACAGCTTGTCGCGTTGTTCCTCCGCTGTTTTTTCGACGGGCGGATATCGGTCCCACACAGGCAAACCCATGAGTTCGCCGAACAGCGGCATGACTTCGTCGAGCGACTGACCGAAGTGGGTCATCGCGCGTTCGAGTTTGCTGACTTTGTCGAGCGGCGAGTCTTTGTCGGTCAGGACAAACAGTTGATGGAACAATGTCGCGATCGGACGCATCGGATGTTCGCGATGCTCTGGCGAACAGCGCACTTCGATCCACTTGTTGGCCACGGTGTCGAGTCTGTCGCGAAAAACTCGCACCAAACGCGACTTGCCGATGCCTGCTTCGCCGATGACCATTGCCACTTGGCCGGAACCTTCTTCCACACGTGCCCAACGATCGAGCAGCACGGCCAACTCCAAATCCCGTCCGACCATCGGCGTGAGTCGGCCTGTGGGCATTCCTTGCAAGCGACTTTGAGCGCCACTTTCGTCGCTTACCTCGAACGTTTCGATCTGTTGCGTGTACCCCTTCAGCGTGCGCAACCCATGGCTCTGACACTGGTAGTAGTTCCGCACGAGACGCTGCGTTGCGCCGCTGATGAGCACTCCGTTGCGCCGCGCGAAACTCGACAAACGCCACGCAACCATCGGCGTTGCGCCCGCAATCGCCGCTGGTTGTGCAGCTGCATCTTCGGAAATCTCGTACGTCAGCACGAGGCCCGTGTGCACGCCGACCCGCACGTCCAGCCGCAGGTTGGTTTGTCGGGCATTGAGTTTCTCGGCGGTTTCGATCAGCTCGAGCGCTGCGGCGACCGCGCGTAACGCATCGTTTTCATGCGCGACGGGATAACCGAAATACGCGATCTGACCTTCGCCAAGTGGCGCCGCCGCTTGGCCACGGTGCCGCTTGATCACTTGGATGAACGTGTCGCGATATTCACTTGTGACCCGATCGAGTTTGTCGCGGTCGATGTCCGGTGTCGCTTCGGACCCACCGAGCACGTCCCACGCGACGATCGTCAGCTGTCGTCGTTCGGCTTCCGGCAACAACGATTCCGTTCCAACGCGCAACAGTGTTCCCCCAGTGGCTTCGGAAGGCCCCGACGAACGCGGAGGGGGCAAAGGTACGGCGGAAGGCACCTTCGAATCGCGGTCTTGCAACTTGATGTTGTGCCGTTGTCGTGATGATGGACGCGTGTGCGTGCTTTCTCGTTCTGAACGCGCCACCGCATGCGAAGGCATGGTGGCAGGCGGTGAGCTGTCAGGACCGTTGGGCACTGGATTTGCCACGGCGTCCTCTGTGTCCGGTATCTCCTCGAGTTCTACAGGGGTTACGCTAGGAAAAACCATCCGTGGCATGTTCGACTCGTCGGCTGGCGGTCCAACTCCCAGCGCTCGAGCAAGCGCCTTTACGAGGTCCCACACGGATGCGAATCGTTTCGCAGGATCTCGATCACACGCTTGGAAAAACCATGCGTCGAATGCCGAAGAAGCCTTGGAATTGCGTGCGGACGGCGGGTCCATCGGCTTCGACAACACTTCGACGAGCAGTTCAGCCATCGAGTGTGACGCCCAATAAACTTGCCCAGTAAGTAGTCGATAAGCGATGAGTCCCAGCGCCCAAAGATCCGACGCCGGACCAATACGTGCGGTGTCACCCGTTGCTTGTTCGGGCGGCATGTAGAGCGGCGTTCCAAGCACAGCGCCTGTACGTGTCAAACCCGCGTCGGCGATGTTTCCAAACCCTTCGCCAGTCATCTTGGAGATGCCGAAATCCAGCAATTTGACGATGACGCGGCCGTCGAAATGCTCGTGCAAGAAGATGTTTTCAGGCTTCAAATCACGATGCACGATGCCCAGGGCATGGGCTTTGGTCAGCGCATCGGCGATCTGCCAAAAAATCCCCACGATTTCGCTCACCGCAAGAGGCCCTTGGCGTTGCACGTACGCTTCGAGATCCGAACCTCGAAGTAGTTCCATCACCAAAAACGGAGCATTGCCCAGCTCTGGCGATACGTCGGCATCGATGACCCGAACCACGTGATCGCTGCGAATTCGAGCGGGTAACCAGGCTTCACGCTTGAACCGTTTGACCAGTTTCGGATTCGCCCCCGCGTGCGCTTGAAGCACCTTCATGGCCAGTTCTTCGCCCGTGTACACGTGTTCGACCAGGTACACGATGCCCATGTTTCCCTGGCCGATCGGGTGAATCACGCGATAACGCGAAGCAATGAGCGCGGGGAACTTCTCAGGCAGCATCTTCAGCGATTTGGCAAACTCGGTGACGCGCAGGCAACCGTCGACAAACGTGAGCCTTATCGTAGGTTGCCCAGCTTCCTTGTACCAGAGGCTTCGAGCTTGTAGCGGCCTCGGCCCGATCTCTCGGGGCTATGGAGGCGTACACGTCGGCGCGTCTTTTTTTGGGCTTACCCAAAAGACTTAAGAGCGGCATGCGCGCCATCATTGTAATATGCTTAACGCAGCGCGCGTCCGGTTCCAGTCCCGCTTTCAAAATAACCCTCAAAATTGACACGCAAATTCTTGGCCCTTCATCGACATACAGGTAGTTTGGTGTCGGACGAGAGCGGAGGATCACCCACATGACACAAGAGCGACGCAGGAAACGTAGCGACATGGTATCGGAAGCCGCGAGTTTGTATCTCGAGGCAGTGATTGAGCGGGGCCGGTTGAAAGCGGTGACGCTGGCAACGGAAGAGGGCCTGCTCGTTTCAGGGGCGGGTAAGGGGTACGATCACGAGTGGCTTGCGGCGCTTGGCGCATTTGATAACGAAGCGCGTATTGCCCCGATGATTGACGAATTTACGCATGGGCAAGGCCTCATGGCGTTCGATGTGCCCATTCATGGCCGCATGTTGCGTCTTGCGGCGGTGGGTGACGAGGCGCCTCCGATCGAAGCGGCGGGGATCGCGTTATCGCGTATTTTTGCCCCGATGTTTGCTGATCGCGAACCGATGCTCGCCAAGGGTTGAGTCGCCTTCGGCAGTCAAATCGATTCTGGTAGCCGATGGGGCTTCGGTGATAGCGTTACGAGCGTGTTAGCTACACGCGTTCTCACCAGCCTTCCTCTGCTCGCTTTTTTCTCCATGGGTTGCGCGCCTGCTTTGTCGAGCATGCATCCGGCCCATGTGGCTCCAAAACATCACGCACAAGCTGAATTCGGGATGGATGTATCCATTCCAACGGGCACCATCTCGGATGCGATCGACGCGGCCACTACGCTCGTCGATGCTTCAGGCGAGCGTGATTTGACCGATCAAGAAGTCGAACAAGTCTACAAGGCCAGCGCGGCGACGCTGTTGAATCCTCCATCGGCGACGCCGCATGTTGGCGTTGGTTTCACGGTCGTCGACAACCTTGAAGTATCCTTGCGATATGCGACGAGTTCATTGCGGCTTGGGGGACGCTATCAATTTTTGCACAAGGACAAGCACAACGTCGATGCATCGGTGGGACTTGGCTTTGGGTATTACGTGTTGGCTATACCGCTCGGAGACGCGCTCAAAATCGTCAAATTGGAAGATTTTACGCGTTTTCAAATCGACGTTCCGATCGTGTTTGGCACTCGAGGGAGCTGGTATCGGCTTTGGGGTGGACCGCGGTTCATGTACACTCGATTTGGGACTGAATTGAAGCTGGCGATTCCGGAAATTCCCGGCATTACGGCAGGACGTACTGAACTCGCGTCTTTTGGTGGTAATGGGTTTTACGTGGGTGGTCAAGCGGGCGTGGCGGTGGGGTACAAATACGTATTTCTCGCGTTTGAATTGACGGTCGTGCGGCTCATCATGAACGGTGACCTCGAGGTTCTCAAAAGACCCGTGGCAAGCCTCGATTTGAGCAGCAATATCGTGTATCCGGCCATTGGTCTCATGGGCGAATTCTAGGGAGGGCGTTGCGCAGGCTGCTACGCGTTGTGAATCGTCGGTCGGGCTTGCTCAGCGTACGGTGTACGCTTCCGCCGCCCTCCCTAGCTTCACAACGCTCGC
>JANORL010000649.1:0-4531 GCA_031415295.1 Polyangiaceae bacterium
CAGCGACGCCGGGCGTGATCTACTTGCTCACCTGACCTGGGTCCGGTTCGTCTCTCTCGGGGGGTATGGGGGGCAGAGCAGTCGGCTCGTCTTTTGGGCTTGCCCAAAAGACTCAAAGAGCCGCCTGCGAGCCCCCCATCGAGACTGAACTCGCGAAGTACGCGTCCCACGCGTGCGAAGCGAGCGTTCAAATCTTGACCCGCTCTCAACCCACGCGGATACGTGCTTCGCCGCGTTGACGTCCATTCGTGGAACGGACTTCGATGCGGTACACGCCGTTGGCGGACACGACAAACTCGATCGGCGGAGGGCTTTGTGGTGCGCCGGTGGGAGCGTCGCGCACGATCGTGTCCACGATGTTCGAACCGGATGGTGAGAAAATTTTGAGCGAGTAGGGCGGCGACGATTCACCAGGAACGAACACCAGTGCCAGCCGAGTGCTCGCAAGGATCTTCTCGAAATGCGGCACCGACCCACGACTGGCGCCGTGTGTGGGATGGCAAAAAATCTCGATATCGCCTGAGCTCTCGATCGGTCCGGACATGGTTACGCGCAGGAGTCTTTGAAGGGAGACAGTTGAGAGGGGACCTTAACAGCTTTATGCGGACGTCATCAAGCCCCGTCGACGTCGAGCAAGGTCACCTGGTAGTATGCACGTTGAATGCCGCAAGGCTTCGACGTACGAGCGCACCGCGACTGCATGCGGACGCTCGTCACGGATGGAGCGGGAGGCCCGCGGATATTCGCGTCAGCCAGCCCTGGACCCGAGGAGAAGACGAACGAACATGGATCAGCGCGCGCTCCAGCGACCAGCAGTTCCGAAACCCGCGACGGTAGACCCGATGATCGGCAAGGTCGTTGCCGGTCGTTATCGTCTCGAGACCCGGATTGGTGAAGGCGGAATGGGCGTGGTGTACCGCTCCCGTCACGTACTCATCGATCGCGTCGTCGCGCTCAAGCTCATACGACCGGATTTGCGTGGCGAAACGCATCTTCGACAGTGGATGCTTCGTGAAGCGCGGGCGGCAAATCGAGTCGATCACGCGCACATCATCGACATTCACGACATCGGCGAGACGGAAGAAGGCGAGTTGTATCTCGTCATGGAGTACCTCGTCGGAACGGCACTCAGTGCCGAACTCGCACGCGGACCCATGCCGATCGCGCGTGGCGTCGACATCCTCGAGCAGATGTGTGCCGCGCTCGCACGTGCCCACGATCTTGGTGTCGTGCATCGTGACTTGAAGAGCGACAACATTCTCCTCACGCAACGAGGAGGACGAAAAGACTTCGTCAAGATTCTCGACTTCGGTCTCGCGGCGATCGCGCGCGATCCGCGGCTTGCGCCCAAAGGTGCAATTTTCGGAACGCCCGAGTACATGGCGCCAGAGCAAGCACGAGGCGAGGAAGCTACGCCTCACGCAGATTTGTACGCGCTCGGAGTATTGTTTTACGAGATGCTCACGGGACAACTCCCGTTCCGTGCCAACGATCGCGAAACACTTCTCGAGATGCAACGCACGGCGATCCCTCGACGGCCACGATCGATTCGTCCCGATGCGCATCCGCAAGGCGAAATGATCACGATGCGCTTGCTTGAGAAAGACATTCGCAAGCGTTATCGTGACGCTCATCATCTCCAAGAAGAACTCAAGGCGCTCCAACGGAGTTTGCCCAGTACGCCTTGGGAGATCGAATCGGGTGATGCTGTTGCCGCGCCTCCGCCTCCGCCTCCGCCGCAGTCTGCGGGTGTGACGGAGTGGGCAGCGCGCACCGCGCTTTTTGCTCGCATGGTTGCGCGTGCATATCCATCGGGAAACTCGCCTCCGGAGATCTCGACAGCACTCGCAACACTTTGGGACCTCGCGGCGAAAGCCAATCGTCTCGAAGGTGAAGTTGCGAGTCACACGCGTAAGCTCGAAGCGCTCGAACGGCGAGGTCGTGCGTTGCGTGCAGAAATCGGCCGCAAAGTTGAAGAGTTGGCGCACGAAGAATCACGCGTGATGCGTGAAGCGGCGGTCGATAGCGACGATGCCGAGAAGGTCCGCGGCGAACTCGCACAAGCCGAGCGCGTGGCTGCGGAAGCACGAGCGCAAGCCGATCTCGCGGCCCGTCAGAACAGTTTCGATCGTACGATCTACGAACGATCCGGTGCGGCGGCCGCAACGGTGCAAGCGCGGCGTGAGCAACTTGGTCGATACGAAGCCAAGAAAAACGCACGTGAAGCGACAGCAAAGGATCTGCGTCGGCAGATCGACGAATTGCGCAGTCAACTCACCCGTTACGCCGAAGCACTCGAAGAAGATCTGGCGCAAGGTCGCGAGAAGGTCGCGAACCGAACGCGCGAAGGTCTCGTTTTCGAGAAATCCTTTAGCGAAGCGTCGAACCTGTTGCTCCAGCACGTGCGCAACAAGCCCGAGTGTCGGGACCTCATCGCGGAGCTATTGGCCGTCAACACCGGCCCGCAGAACCCTCCGAGCGACAACGCCGCTGGAGAAAAACGACTGACGTGAGTGCCATTTTCCGCCCGAGCGATGTGGGTTTGTCGTAGGACCCGCCCCCGTCGCTCGGTCGACTTTGCCTCGCGCCAATCGTTCGTCTGTCCGAACCATCATGAAGATCTCGACTTGCTTACGGGGCTGTGGTAGCAAGCGCGCGCCTCGGCGGGGAAATCCTGTCGAGGGCGAGGCTGTGCTGAAGCGTCGGCGTTAGAACCAGCGGGTGAATCTTCGATCGATTTCGTTCCGCGACTTACGCCGGCGGCCAACCCCTCGGAACCTAGAAGAGCGTCGCGGGTTTTTCTTGGCCATGTCGGCGGTCTTCTCGTTTGAAGGAAGGCACACCGTACATGAACGTCAAGGGTTCTACGAACCACGCAGCATCGCGCGGACTGGTTGCGCGCGCGATGGCTGTCGTCGGCGCCCTGCTCGCAGTCATCATTCCTCGGCCCGCGTTCGCTGATGAAGCGAACCTGAAGCTCCCCGACCTCAGTACCGTCTCGTTTGCAGGCGGCATCGATGGTCGGTCGTTGCTCATGGCCGGCATGGGTGTCTGCGCGCTGGGCTTGGTCTTCGGAATGACCATCTACATGCAGCTCCAGAAGATGCCCGTGCACAAGTCGATGCGGGAAATCTCGGAGCTGATCTACGAAACCTGCAAGACGTACCTGATCACCCAGATCAAGTTCATCGTCGTGCTCGAGGTCCTCATCGGGACCGTCATCACTGTTTACTACGGCTACTTCAAGCACTTCAGCGTCGATCGATTGGTGCTGATCTTGTTTTGCAGCATCGTCGGTATCGCCGGCAGCTGCGGCGTCGCTTGGTTCGGCATCCGTGTAAACACGTTTGCAAACTCGCGTACCGCGTTCGCAAGTCTCCGGGGCAAACCCTTCCCGACCTATGCCATCCCGCTGAAAGCAGGCATGAGCATCGGTACGGTGCTCATCAGCATCGAACTGCTCGTCATGCTCATCATCCTGCTCTTCGTGCCGGGTGAGTATGCAGGTCCCTGCTTCATCGGTTTCGCCATCGGTGAATCGCTCGGTGCATCCGTGCTTCGTATCGCTGGCGGTATCTTCACGAAGATCGCCGACATCGGTTCGGATCTCATGAAGATCGTCTTCAACATCAAGGAAGACGACGCGCGTAACCCTGGCGTCATCGCCGACTGCACCGGTGACAACGCCGGTGACTCGGTTGGTCCCAGCGCCGACGGTTTCGAGACCTACGGCGTCACCGGCGTCGCTCTCATCACCTTCATCATGCTCGCCGTCGCCGACGTCAAAACGCAGGTCCAGCTCCTCGTCTGGATCTTCGCGATGCGCGTCGTGATGATTCTCGCCAGCGTGGGCAGCTACCTCATCAACGACGCGATTGCCAAGAGCCGTTGGGGCAACGCGGACAAGATGAACTTCGAGACGCCACTCACCTGGCTCGTGTGGCTCACGTCGATCGTCTCGGTTGCTCTCACGTTTGTCGTGTCAAACACGCTCATCCCGAACCTCGGCGATGGCACGCTCTGGTGGAAGCTCTCGCTCATCATCAGCTGCGGCACCCTTGCCGGCGCCATCATCCCCGAGCTCGTCAAGGTCTTCACGTCGACCGAGAGCAAGCACGTCCGCGAAGTCGTCATGGCGTCACGTGAAGGCGGCGCTTCGCTCAACGTTCTGTCCGGTTTGGTCGCTGGTAACTTCAGCGGCTACTGGCTCGGAATGACCATCGCTGCCCTCATGGCAGTCGCGTACTACGTCGCGCTCCAAGGCGTGTCGCTCATCATGCCGGCAGACACGGCCCCCGTGTTCGCCTTCGGCCTCGTGGCCTTCGGCTTCCTCGGCATGGGTCCCGTCACCATCGCCGTCGACTCGTACGGTCCCGTCACGGACAACGCGCAAAGCGTGTACGAACTCAGCGTCATCGAGACGATTCCGGGCATCAAGGACGAGGTCAAGAAGGACTTCGGCTTCGATCTCAACTTCGAGAAAGCCAAACACTACCTCGAAGAGAACGACGGCGCGGGCAACACCTTCAAA
>JANORL010000650.1:0-2986 GCA_031415295.1 Polyangiaceae bacterium
ATCGAGGAACGCATTCGCCGCGCAATAATTGGCTTGTCCTGGCGAACCTAACAAACTAGCAGCGGAAGAGTACATCACGAAAAAGTCGAGCGCTGCGGATCGGCTGTGCACATGCAGGTTCCAGGCACCCAGCGCCTTAGGCGCAAAAACCGTCTGGAAGCTTTGCTCCGATTGCTCGAGAAGCGTATGGTCGTCGAGCACCGCTGCTGCATGCACGATTCCACCGATGGGCGGCATTTCGGCCTGCATTGTCGCAAATAGATTTTCCACGTCATTTTCACGGGAAACGTCCGCGGAGACGACGCGAACATTGGCGCCGGTATTGGTCATGGCGGCGATTGCCGACTGCGCAGCCGACGTGGGCTTATTTCGCCCAACCAATACCAAATGCCGCGCCCCTTGGTCGACGAGCCACTCGGCAACCGATAATCCCAACCCTCCTAAACCTCCGGTAATGAGATACGTGGCATCGGGACGAACCGTCGCAGATTGGTGAGAATGCGTAGGCTCGATGTTTGGTTCGGCATTGTTCCTCCCGACAAACTGACTACGAATCAGACGTGCCACGTACCGCGACGCTCCGCGCAGGGCAACTTGATCCTCATTGGAAGGACTTGCGAATTCGCTAAGCAATGCATCGAGTTCGAGCGCATCGGCCTCCGGTGACAAATCAATGCGGATGCATCGTAATTCTGGATGCTCCATGGCAACGGTTTTTCCGAGACCCAACAGGGGAGCTTGCGCCACCGACACGGGAGCGTGGACATGCACCGATTGCGCGCCTCGGGTGACCAGAAAAAGACGTGGCACATGGCGAAATCCATGACGCACGATCCCTTGCACGAGCGCGGTCGTGCTCACGCAAGTCAAAACGAGATCCGCCGTCAGCGTGCTCGGCGTCGCGTCGCAGGTCGGCGTCGTATCGAGACTCGACAAGTGGACGAACCCTTCGATTCGTTGAACATCACGGCCGATTTCCGCGAAAAGTCGAACCCAATCGTCGGTTTTCGAGATGTCCAATTCGATGAGGTCGGCGGCGACCTGACGGTACGACGAAGCGTGGATGATTCGCAAGCATCCACGTCCGAGTTTGGAAAGACGCTTGACGAGCTCATTCCCGAGGCCCTCGCGATCACCCAATACGATCCACGAACCTTGCGCTGCCGCGAGAGGCCCTGGTGAGAGGAGTTCTTTGCGACGCCATTGCACATCGAACAAGCACTGCTCGGCCGGATCTCGCGCTGGACCTGGATTGGCTATTTCGTACGGAATCAAGTTTTCGAGGGCTGTGCGGTTACGTTGTTCGAGTTGTTCGCCGGAAAGCGCCGAGTTTTTCCGGGCGGAAAGCAAAATATAGCTCGTCCACCCGCGTCGCAGCATCTTTCCCAATCGATCATAAGATGTGAGCGCCGAGCGCGAATATTGATTCATGCCCGTCTGCGTGGCTTGCGCCAATGTGGTGTCGAAATCGGGATCATGGAGGTAGTTGGCAATCTCCTGGCTGATATCGATGCAATCGACGACTTCCAAGCCATGCTGCGAGAGCACCTCCACCCACTGCTCTTTCATCAAGAAGAACGAAGATGTTTCTTCGTGCTCGATTTCGAACGTGACATTCGAGATGAAATCGGCGAGCACGAGCGCGCCATTTTCGCGTAGGTGGCGTCCGATATTTGCAAACAAAGCGTGTTTGTCCCGGATATGGTGCGCTACCTCGAAACCGAAAACCAGGTCATATTGCCCGGGAAAATCATCTTTTGCGCTGTCCCGATGATGAATGTGGACGCGATCGCCGACGCCTGCCCGTGCGACGCGTTGCGCATCGACAGCGGCCTGATCCGTCGAAATGGTATAGCCGTCCAATTGCAGATGTGGGTATCGTTTCGCCAGCACCATCAGGTCCGTTGCGTATCCGCAGCCGAAATCGAGAATCCGCTCGCTGGCCTGAAAGTCGACGTGCCTGAATAACACGCGGCGCATTTCGCGCTGGCTTTGCAGCATCATTTGCCGATGGGCTGGCGACATCTCTATGCCGAGCACCACGCCGACAAGCGAAAAATTCGGCACGATTTCTCGCAGCGGACCAAACGTCAAATACGTTTCCCATTGCTCGTCTTCGTGCCCATCACCATGCTGGAGCATCACATTAAAGGCGTCGTACACCTGTCCTGCAACGGTCTTTTTCGGAGCCGTAGATTCGATCCAATATCGTTCCCGCTGCCAAGGATACGGCGGCAAAGGAACGACTCGTCCACCGAGACAAACTTGTTTCCAATCGATCGGATATCCATGGACATGCAGTGTGCCCAGCGCACGAAGTGCGTGTTTACGTTCGTCGTCATTGCGGCGCAACGTCGGAACGACTCGAAAATCCGTTTTCGCCGCGGCCTGCGTCTGCTCCATCGACGACGTTTGTACCGGATGCGGACCGACTTCGACGAACACGGAATGGCCGGCGCCGGCCGCCGACGACAAGGCATCGGCAAAACGAACGGATTGCCGCATGTTTTTCGCCCAATACGCCCTATCGAGCTGTTCGTGGGTCACGACGTTGCCCGTCACCGTACTGATCATGGGAATCTTGGCTGGTTTTACCGCAATGGTTGCCAATACGTCCTGGAATTCCCGAGCCAACGGATCCATCTGCGGGCTGTGAAATGCGTAATTTACCCTCAGCGCTCGCGTTTGCACGCCGCTCGTGGAAAGTTGCGCCACGATCGTATCAATGGCCTGGATATCGCCCGAAAGCACGACGGAACTCGGATCGTTGACCGCTGCAATGCCCACACGGTCTGCGAAGCTCGCAATGGTTTTTCTGGCCCCTTGTTCGTCCAGCGTAACCGAAACCATTTTCCCGTGTCCCGTTGCTTGCTGCATCACGCGTGCACGCAGGGATACGAGACGCGCGGCCTGAGCGAGGTCAATCATTCCCGCCACGTATGCCGCCGCAACTTCACCCACGCTATGCCCCATGACGGCCGAGGGG
>JANORL010000651.1:0-1663 GCA_031415295.1 Polyangiaceae bacterium
CGCTTGGACGGCGTTGATGTTGGTACACGATCCGTCCCAGTTTGTCGGTCCCGCGAAGTCGATCGACGTTGCTTGAGGATCGTTGCACATGCCTGCACGCACGCTGATCGTCGCAGGAGGTGCACACGCACCTTCAAGGGCTCCGCACGTGCATGAAGGACAGCCGAACGAGATGACGTTGAGCCCGGCATACTGAACGCCGCCAAACTCGCCAAGTTCGGCCGGACAACCGCCGTATTTCCCGTTGTTCGGTCCGATGTACACGGGTTGCGGATTGTGGAACCCGTTCGGCGCGTTCGGCACGCACTCACCTGTACATCGCGCGGACGAACCACCGTCCTCGGACGAACCAGCGTCGGGACACTTGTCTTCCGGGATCGCGTGACCGCGTGTGCATCGAAAGTCGACACAGATCGGCGCGTGGTAGTCGCTGTACGTGGTGTCAAGGCACGGGTACGCGTCGTCGATGTCGCCACCAAGCTCCCAGTTCACGCCGCAAGCCATGAAGCTGGCGCCGCTGAGACCGATGCCTGCCATCACGAGCAGTGCGTTGCGGATGGTCAAACCTTTTGACTGCATAACATTTCCCTCACGGCTTGATAACAACGCGAACCGCAAGCGTTCCTGTGACGACCGAACCTGTCCAGGAGGCGATCGTTTCTGGTAGACGAAACGAGAAACCCCGATGATGACCAACGACATCACCGATGACCTGAACACTGAGACGCTCGTGCGTTTCGAACTCCACACCGCCGCGTAACCCAAGTCCAGGGAGGAATCTACCTTCCATGCCGTCTGATCGTTTGGAACCGTCTAACTGCACAAGGCCGCACGTGAGGAGTCGCTGCTTCCACCATCGCCCGCACGGCGTAAGCATCGCGGACCAAGTGACAAACCGCGTCGTAGGCGCGCGTTCGTCCTCGATGAACGTCCACGCAACGCGCGCGTCGACGCCAACTTCCCACCACGAGCGCGATCGCCACGCGATGAAGGCGTGCGGACCCACCGCGGGTGTCGGCGTTGTCCCAAAGACGAACCCGCCACCAAACCCCACGACGAACGATCCGTTCACCCGCGTCGGGTTTGTCGGAGCCGCTGGTTTGTCTTTGACGATAATAGCAGTAGGTTTGTCTTCGTGCTGCGGAGGATCCGTCGCCTTACTTGCCGGTTCAGGTTCCGGCTCTTTTGCAGGCTCTTCCGTGGGTTTGATCGGACGCAACTCGATCTTGATCGACAACTGACCGCCCTTCGGCGCGTCGATCTCCATGGTTTCATCCTCGAAACCTTCGAGGCTTGCGTGCACCGTTCGTTTTCCTGGCTTGACGAACGTCCACCCTTCGCGCCGTCCCGCAAATCGCGTATCGCCGTCGATTTCAAGTTTTACGCCGGTTTGCACGATGGTGACCTCGAGCCGACACGTCTGCTTTTGCGCACGAACAAACGCTTGGATAAACCTCGTCCGTTCGGCGTCGTCGATGCCTGCGCTTCGCTCGATCGCGTGAAACAGCTTTCCCGCCGCTGCCTCGTATTCGTGAAGCGCCACGAGCACGAGACCAACACGTCCTGCCACGAGGGGATCGTCTCGTAGTTTGAGCGCTTTCGCATACGCTTCAAGCGCTACCGACCAGTTGCCCGCGATGCGTGCATGGTCGCCTTTTTTGAC
>JANORL010000652.1:0-2507 GCA_031415295.1 Polyangiaceae bacterium
TTGAAACAGCGAAAGGATTGGTGGTATTTTCGGTGTTTCCGCCGGCGTACTTTGCGTGGCAGGGGTACAACTTTTGGAGTGGAATAGGCACTGCAGCCTCGGAAGGTTATGCGCAGGATGGGGTGTTGGGCTTTCTAGCTTCAGGGCTCGACAAAGCCGGTTCGCAGGCGTTGAGCATGTTTTTCCCGGTGGTCGACGCGTACGACGCGGTCAAACAGACGGTTGACGCGGCGGAAAAGGGCGACTATGCGAAGGCGGGTGAGAATGGGTATCATGCGGCGAAAGCAATTGCCCAGATTGGCGCGGTGGCGATTGGGGCACGAAGCGCTGCTGGCAAGGGAGGTTCTGGATGTGCAGGGTGCGGTATATGCTTCGCCGCCGGCACCAGAGTTCTAATGGCTGACGGCTCCACCAAGGCCATCGAAGACATCGAAGTTGGTGATCTCGTGCTAAGCGACGATCCTACGGACGATGCTGCACCAGTGGCACAGGAGGTCGAAGAGGTTCATCATACAGCAACTTATCGACTGTTTCATGTTGAGGTTCAAGGCAGTCAGGGCCATGAAGTGCTGTCGACTGGACGTCATCCATTCTGGACGCAACGAGGATGGGTGGCAGCCGAAGAACTTGAAGGAAGCGATCTTCTCATGGACGCAGCGGGTCAATTGCGTGCCGTTGTCAGTCTCGCAGTCGAGTCGCGGGATGCGCAGACGTTTAATCTCAGCGTCAAAAAAAATCACACGTACTTCGTAATGGCTGGGGACGCACCACTGCTCGTTCACAACGTGGATCCGTGGGAGATTCAGTTTTCACAATCGAACTATGGATCAACCCTCAGAGAAGGACCCTGGGCTGGTCATTCGATTGACAACATGGCGGTCATGACAAGGCAAGCTGGTCGTCTTCCGAACGGTCTCACACTGAACGCAATGGAAGTCAATAATCGGTGGGTCGCGCTCAACAACCGGACACTTGCCATTGCAAGAATGGCGAATCTGCCGAATGTGGCAATTAATGATGTGGGACCAAGCGGCGCAAATCGGCTTCAAAAATTGCTTAATGGTTCAGGCATAAGCGGGCCCGTTGACACTGCAGTCAGGAGATGCAAATAATATGGAGCTTTGGGGTACTTCGTATTTACTTCAAAAGACGACGCCAGTCGGATTCTTAGGAAGCCTGGGAGCTACCACGCATTGCGACGGTAGTGGCCTAATCCGGCTCTCGTTCTGTCGTGAGGACAAAGTGCTGGACGTGCGCGATGATGGGTCGGTGATTGAGTTTGTCATGAGTTGGGAGGTCGTTCTTCAACTCGTGCCGCTTCTGCACATTTTGGTTCTTCAAAACAGACTCCTACGGTTGGAAGAACCGATACTTCCTAGTCCCTCGCCGGAGAAGCGATTTCTCAGCGTCTGGGGGCGGATTCGTGCCGGTTTTTTCGCATGTACGTGGAAGAAGGATACCAATGGCGTTTCTTACAATCCCGCATTGGATCCCGAAGATCCGAAGCAAGTGGAACTCCTTTTCAGCGAGAATGTGGCTGTGGAACTTATTTCCGCGTTGACCGAACATATTGCGCGAAATGGGATAGAAAATCATCTTGCTGGTCGACAGAGACCCAATGAATGAAATTTGACGAAGCCGCCCAAAGAAAGGTGCCGACATCAACAATCGGTGCCAAACATCATCTAACATCCCGCCCGTTGCAACGGCTTCATCTCTGGCGAGCAATTCGGGAACAAAGTTGTAACAACGACGCGGACGTACGACGAAGCGCGCGGTCGGGTCTCGTCCATTGTGACGAACGGCCCCACGGCGTTGCAAAGTTTGTCGTACACGTACGATTCGCAGCAAAACGTCGAAACGCGAACGGACCATTTGCAGGGGCCACTCGGCCTTACGGAAACGTTTCAATACGACGTACTTCAGCGATTGAAGTGCGCGTCGTTCACTGGTGAGACGCCGTGACCGCGTGAATGGAACTACGCGCCGAATGGTAATTTCATTTCGACGCCGCAGGCGGGGACGTACACGTACGATCCGGCGCGTCCGCATATCGTCGACAATACGAATCTTGGCAGCTACGTGCACGACGCCGTTGGCAATCAGATTGGTCGTCCAGGCGTTGGTGTCGAGTACACGGCGCTCGATTTGCCAAAACGAATCGATGGCGTCAATGGCGCGGTTTCGACGTTCGATTACGACGGGAATCGTGAACGAGTGCGCAAGACGTCGGGTGTCATTGAATCGATTTTTCTTGGCGAATGGTACGAACGCGTGACGAATGCGGGAGCGGCGGAGCATCGTTATTACGTGCGTTCGAGTGAGCGTGTGGTGGCGGTGGTGACGCGCGCGGGGCCTTCAAAGAAAACGCAATTCCTCCATATGGAGGCTTTGGGTTCGGTGGACGTGGTGTCGACGCAAACGGGTACGTTGGACGAACGGCGGAGTTACGATCCGTTTGGAACGCGCCGCAATCCGAATTGGGGTCAACCGCTTGGAACGTTGAC
>JANORL010000653.1:0-2931 GCA_031415295.1 Polyangiaceae bacterium
TCCCGTTTACTTCTCGTCCCCTACCTTCGAAGCCACTTCCAACTCCCGTTTACTTCTCGTCCCCTACCTTCGAAGCCACTTCCAACTCCCGTTTACTTCTCCGATCCCCCTCCGAACCTACTTCCGGCTCCCGTACACTTCTCGTCCCCTACCTTCGAAGCCACTTCCAACTCCCGTAAGAGGGTGTTTATCAGGCGTCGCGAGCGTAACGAAGCTAGGGAGGGCGACGGAAGCGTACATATCGTACGCTGAGTAAGCCCGACCGACGAGTCGTTACGCGCAGCAGCCTGATAAACACCCTCTCGCCCAACGCCCATTTGATCTATCCTGCGCCTCGCCCGCCCCGGACGAAGGACAAGCATGCTTTTTCTCGACAGCTCCGACCCTCGTGAAATCAAGGACATCTTCGCTTGGGGCGTCGTCAAAGGCGTCACAACAAACCCGCTGATCATCGCCAGAGAAGCCGGCAACGTGGACCTCGAAGAACGCATCCGCAGCGTCATCGAAGTGTCTTTCGGCCCCGTCTCCGTGGAACTCACCAGCGAGACCGAAAGCGCCATGATGGAAGAAGCGCTCGCTTACCACGCTTGGGCGCCGTCACGCATCGTCATCAAGGTGCCGTTTAGCGAGATGGGCCTACGCGTAACGCATGCGCTCACGATGCGGAACATCCAGACGAACGTCACGTGCTTGATGAACTTCAACCAAGCTTATTTGGCGGCTCTGGCAGGAGGCACCTACGTGTCGATCTTCAGCGGTCGCGTGCAAGACATGGGCTACGACGTGCGGCCCGTCATCGCGACCACGCGAGCGCAACTCGATCGAGAAAAACTTACGGCTCAAATCATCGTGGGATCCGTGCGGCACTTGATGGATGTCAACGAAGCACTTCACGAAGGCGCGCACATCGTGACCGTGACCCCGACGATCCTGCGCAAAATGCTGCACAATCCAAAAACCGACGAGACCATTCGCGAGTTCAACGCAGCATGGGCAAGTCGTGCTAAGTAGCCGCGCGTGACCGATTCGCCCTCCAGTTCGCCCTCCAGTTCGCCTTCCAGTTCGCACAATTCGTCGCCTGAAACGGGCAACATCAAATACGTCGTCGAAGAAGAAAACGTCGCACTCGTCGGCGCCATCGGGCGACCCCGTACAGTGCTCGACGTGGGATGCGGCGTCGGGCTGAATGGACTTGCAGCAAAGCGTAAAGGCGCGCGTGTAACAGGCATCGAGATCGTCGACGCCACGCGCGCTCGAGCCAAGGAACGGCTCGACGAGGTCCTGTCGATCGACATCACGAACGACGATGCAGTCCGTCGAGGTCTTTCAGGACGAACGTTCGACTTGATGATGTTTGCCGATGTGCTCGAACACGTGACCGATCCCGTGGGTGTCTTGCGCCGCTTGCTCCCGTACTTGGATGACGATGGACAGATTCTGGTTTCCGTGCCGAACGTGGCCGCGTGGCCCATACGCCTCGACCTGATGCGTGGTCGTTTCGAGTACACGAAGAGCGGGATTCTCGACGACAGCCATCTGCGGTTTTTCACGCGCGAATCGGGCCAAAAGATGCTCGAAGACGCGGGCCTGGAAGTGATACGGGTCGATCAAAACCCGATGGTGGTCCGGGCAGCGAAAGATCTCGTGATGTCGGCGACGAGCGCGCTAGGTACGACGACATCCGATCCGGAAAGCATGCGGAAGTCGTTGCCTTACAAGCTGTACCAAGGCTTGGTACGTCCCGTGGAAGACGTGATTGCAGCACGAGCTCCGGAATTGCTGGCTTTTCAGCACGTATATGTCGCTCGAAAGCCGTTTCGCCCGCGCAAGATGCGTCTCACCGTCGGCATGTTGACGATGAACGAGAAAGAAAGCATCGAAGCGATGATTGGCGAGATTCGGCGTGTGGCACCGGATGCGCAGATTCTTTGCGTCGATAGTTCCAAAGACGAAACCCCCGAAATTGCCGCTCGATTGGGTGCTCGGGTACTCCGCCAAGTTCCTCCACGTGGCCATGGTCCCGCAATGGAGCTGCTGATGTACAATGCCGCAGCGCAAAGCGATTTGCTCATTTACTTGGATTGCGACTTCACGTACCCCGCCAATAACATTCCGAATTTGCGTCGAATGGTGGAAGAACAAGGTTTTGACGTGATCAATTGCGCTCGAACGCGAACGAAGCCTGATGCAATGCCCCTGCCAAACTATCTTGCGAATCGGACATTCGCGGCAATGGCGCATGTCATGCACGGGGTTCCAACATGCGACGTGCACAGTGGAATGCGTGCATATCGGTCGAGCGTGATTCGAGCTTTCGACTTTGATGGCGAAGGCGATGCGATTCCAATCGATACCCTGCTTTTTCCAGCAAAATGTGGTTATCGCGTGGTGGAAATGCCCATCGAATATCATGAACGCGTGGGGCAATCGAAATTGCGTAAGCTGGCCGGAACCGTCTGGACGATGATTCGGCTCGTCGGCGCATTACCCGTAGGCACTCGAAATGCTCGAGGGTTCGAAGTACGGTAGAGCGTGTTCATCGGGGATCGCGCGCCTCACCCCCCAGCCCCATAAGCGCTAACTTAGACATCCAACGCCCTCAAATCTCTATTCCGGCGGGGTTTGGGGCGGCAGCCCCATCGTCAACTGGATAGAGGGAAAATACCGAAAGCGCGTAGCGCTTGTCGGAATTTTTCCTGACTAGGGTTGAGCGCGAAACGCTCAACCGGTCGACAAACAAGGGTAAGTTGGCGCAAGGGGCAAAACCCCTTGACCCGTACATGGTTTGTCCGCTTCGCGGTCAAACCAAAAGGTTCAAGACACCTTAGAGCGTGTTCATCAGGATTTCGCCGCTGATCGAGGTAGCTCAGGGAGTGGTTTGATTTTGCGGCGTTTGGGGCGGGGCCCCGCTGTTTGAGCCCGAGCTTGGGC
>JANORL010000654.1:0-1583 GCA_031415295.1 Polyangiaceae bacterium
CGCCACGCCTTCCTTCAAATAGGCTTCGCGGTCGCTGGCCGTTGGCGCGGCTTTCAATACAAATCCACCCTTGGAACCCACCGGCACAATCACCGCGTTCTTGACCATCTGCGCTTTGACGAGGCCCAGCACTTCCGTACGGAAATCCTCCTGGCGATCCGACCAGCGCAATCCGCCGCGCGCGACCTTGCCGCCGCGTAAATGGATGCCCTCGAATCGCGGCGAATAGACGAATATCTCGAACAACGGCCGCGGTTCGGGCAACTCCGGCACCTTGGCCGACTCGATCTTGAACGACATGTACGGTTTACGCGATCCCTGCTTGTCGGGCTGATAGTGATTGGTGCGCAAGGTCGCCTGCATCACGGCGAGGATGCGCCGCAGGATGCGGTCTTCATCGGCGTTGGTGACCTCATCGAGCGTGGCAGTGATGGCGTCGATGAGTTTGCGCTGATCGGCGATCCGCTCGCCGGGAAAAGCCGGATCAAAACGCGCGTGGAACAGCTGCACCAATTGTTGCGTGATGCCGGCGTGTTTCGCCAGGGTCTGCTCGATGTACTGCTGGCTGAACGTAAACCCGGTCTGCTTCAGATACTTGGCATAGGCGCGCAGGAGCAGGATTTCATCCGTCGCAAGTGATGCGGCGAGCGTCAGGCGGTTGAAGCCGTCGTTCTCGACTTCACGTTTCCAGATGCGCGTGAAGGCTGATTCAAATTTCTCCTTGACGCGCTCGAGGTCCAACTCTGCGAAATCATGGGTGAGACCGAAATCGTGAATGTGCAAGGGCGGAAGATGGTGGCGGGCGATCACATACGAACGCTCGTATTCGACCTTGACGCCCATATTTTCCAGCAGCGGCAATGACCCGGAGAGTGGCACGGCATCGCCAAGCTTGATGAGCCGAAACCGCAGCGCATTGCCGGCTGCGCCATCGGGCCGGTATAGCGATGTGCCGATCGGGTTCTCGGCGACCAGGCTCTGCGCGACGGCGAAATCGGCAACCGCCTGCACGGCGCTGACATCTTCGCGATACGCGGCGGGGAAGGGCAGCACAAACTCGCGCCGGGCCTGGTTGGCCACGTCCTCGCCTTGCAGTTGACTCACCAGCGTAAAGACGCCGTCTTCCCACCGGCGCAGCGCCGCAATCACTTCCGCTTCCAGCGCCTTGATGTCGATTTGCGGTGTGGCGGCCGGCGACGTACGCACCAGCATGTGGATGCGCGCGAGCACGGACTCGGTGAGTTGCACGTTGAATTCCGCGCTGGTGCCATTGAATGCGCGCTTCAGAATGTCCTGCAGCTTCATGCGCGTTTCAGTGTTGTAGTTTTCGCGCGGCAGGTAAATCAGGCAGGAGTAGAACCGCGCGTAAATGTCGCGGCGCACGAACATGCGCGTACGCGCGCGTTCGCCCAGGCGCAGGATACCCATGGCGATATCGAACAATTCGTCGTCGCCGATCTGGAACAATTCGTCGCGCGGAAAGGTGTCGATGATGGAAAAGAGGTTCTTGCCGGCATGGCTGGACGGCGGAAAGCCCGCGCGGCCCATCAGGACCGAAACCTTCCGCCGTAACAATGGGATGT
>JANORL010000655.1:0-6668 GCA_031415295.1 Polyangiaceae bacterium
AACGCCTCACCCGCCTGCGCCGGCACGAAAATCCGCTTCTCGTCCACGGCAGCGCTCGCGACCTTTTCCGGTTGGACAACTCCACCTAGCGGCGTTGCCAAGCCTTTCAAGTGCGATCCTGGGACAAACTCCAAGCACCCCGACGCTTCCGTCGCGTCATCGAGCGTCGTCCAAATCTGCACGAGTGGCGGACGATCGAGCCCCCAAAAAATTCCGCCATCCTGATGCCACGGCAAATCCGTTCCGCCCTCCGCCGCTTTGTTAAAAAGCACCGCCCGGTACAGCGTAATGGGGCCCGGTGTGAGCGAACGAAGAATCCGTTCGAAAATACCATTGCTCATATACGATCGAAAAAGTGGATCCTTTTCGAGTTTTTCGATTTTACGATAATGAACCGACGGCCCGACAAACCCTTCACAGCGAACGAGGTCTTCATACCGACCCGTATCCGAATCGTGTTGAAAAAACAGTCCGTCATGACAAACTTTACCCAACATGATGTCGTCGACGCGCTCACGCAACGCAGCGATCCCCTCGTCCGAGAGCACTCGTCCGAGGCGCGCGTACCCTTGCTCGCGAAGCTCCGCCAGCGCCCGCGTTACGTCGATGACCGCGTCTTCAACGACGAACGATTTCATCGCGCGTAACTCGCGTTCGTCCCTTGAAACGTCACGTGCAGCTCGTCGATGCGACGGCGTCCCTCGGCCGAGATCACCTTCGCACAAGCATCGATCGCTGCATCGAGATGTTCGACCGAACCTGGCCCCACGAGGATCGAATCGACACCGGGATGACCGGACAAAAATGCGTATGCGAGGTCCACGATGGACAATCCTTCGCTCTTCGCAACTTCACGATACGCCTCGACACGTTCAAAGAACGGCGCGGTCCAGTAACGTTTTTGGTACAACGCGTTTTTGTCGAAACGAGTTCCTTTTTGCGACGTTTCCGGCGAGTTGAACTTGCCCGCCAGCAGTCCTGCCGCGAGCGGATTGTACACAGTCGTATGAAGTGCGTACTGCTTCGCAAATCGAAAATACTCGGCGTCGAGTTGTCGGATGAGCACGTTGTAGAGCACTTGCGACATCACCGGGCGCGGCATCCCGTGACGTTCGACAAGGTGAAACATCTCCAAGATCTGCCACGAAGCGTAGTTCGAAACCGCCCACGAACGAATCTTGCCCGCAGCAAGAAGTGTCTCGATCGCACGGAGCGATTCCTCGACGGGCGTCGCATAATCCGGGACGTGCAGGTAATACACGTCGATCCAATCCGTAGCGAGCCGAGACAAACTTTCGTCGAGTGCCGCGAGGATCCGCGCCCGAGACAAACCCTCCGGTTTTCCGGCAACGCGACCAAATCCGACCTTCGTCGCGATGAGCGCGCGATCCCGTCGACCGCGCAAACCTCGACCCAACACCCGTTCCGATTCACCGTCGACATACGCGTTTGCCGTGTCGAACAGGACAATTCCGCGCTCCATCGCCTGCTGAATGATGCGCACGCTTTCTGCTTCGTTCGTACGTTTGCCAAAGTTCATCGTTCCAACGACGAGCCGCGAAGGTTCGTCCGGGGTGCGAAGTCGCGTGAAAGGTTCGAGCAGATTCGACATGGCGCGGGAGACGTAGCGCAAGTGCTCACGGGCAACCATTCTTTGTCTTGCCGCCCCATCCAGCTCCCCCTAGGGTGCTGCCCGTGAACGAGTTCGTGCGCTTCGCCCTCACCGCGTACTACCCTCGTACCGATGATCTCCCTGGCCTCGCCGACCTCGGCATCGACGAGAAAATCGTCGATTTTCGCCGCGAATCGACGACGCTTTTTTGGATGGGGATTGTCCTGGCCGCACTGTTCTTCCAGGTTGCCCCGGTGCTCACGTTGAAGCGCCCGTGGCTCGCCACATGGCTCACGCCTGAAGAACTCGACAAGCACACACACATTCTCACGTCACATCCGTGGTACCTCGTGCGCCAGATGCCGATGATGTTGAAGCTCATCGGTGGGATCTTCTGGGCTCAGTCGACCGAGATTCGTTCGTTCGTGAACCTTCCGGCGTATCCACCGGACCCGGGAACCCGCCGCACGGAAGCCATCGTGCCGCGCTTCGAAGCGCCTCCTCACGTCATTTCGTCGGAGAAGCTCATCGTTCTGGGACGGCAAGAACGCGAGCGCGGACGACTTGGTACGGTACGCAAAGGGCTGCGGACATGAGCTCGATCGAACATACGAACTCGAAGCAGTTTGCCCAACCGAACCCGTGTACTCCAGCTTCAGCAAGCGGGCGTCATGTCACGTTCACGTCGTTTGCGCAGGGTGGGTTGGACGTCGAAGTTGACTTTGTCGTCGTTGGCAGTGGCGCTGGCGGAGCGGCTGCGGCAGTCATTCTGGCGCGTGCGGGGTATCGCGTTGCGATCGTCGAAGCAGGCGCGTGGCGCGCGCCGGAAGACTATCCGTATTCGACGTACGGAACGATGCGCGATCTCTTTGCCGATTGGGGCGCTCTGGTCACCCAGAGTCGCGCTTTATGGCCCATCGTGCAGACGTCGTGCGTCGGTGGCAGCACCGTCGCGAACAGCGCGATTGTCGTGCGTACACCCGGAGATTGTTTCGAACGGTGGGAACGTGAATACGGCATCGAAGCGCGCGAACTCGAGAAACACGTCTGGCGACATCAAGACCGCATCGAACACGAATTGCACGCGACGGAGGTTCCTCCGGACGCTCGAGGTTGGTCCAATGTCATGGCCATGGATGCCGCCGACAAACTCGGTTGGTCGTCGCATTATATGGTGCGCTACGTGAAGGATTGCGAAGGATCCGGGCAATGTTTGCAGGGTTGTCGTCGCGGTCGCAAACAAAGCACCAATCTCAACTACGTGCCTGAAGTCATCGAACGCGGCGGATACGTTCTTTCTTGTGCCCCCGTAAAAAGCATTCTTCTCGACGGAACACGCGCCATCGGCGTCACGGGGCGATTTCGTGATCCGGTAACGCGCAAATTCGGTTCGCGTTTTACCGTACGTGCACGTCGAGCGGTGCTCGTGGGAGCATCGGCAACACAATCGCCTGTTCTGCTGGCCAATAGTGGAATTCGGAGTCGAGCACTCGGGACGCTGTTTCGATCGCATCCGGGCACGGGTGCGTTTGGCGTGTACGAGCATCTCGTCGATCAAAACCTCGGAGCGACTCAAGGATGGGCCTCCACTGCATTTCGCGTCGATCCCGGATTGAAACTCGAAACGTTATCGTTGCCTCCGGAGATGGTGGCTGGACGCATGCCTGGTGGCGGCACGGAACTCATTCGACGATTCCGTGAATTTCGGCACTTGGCCATGTGGGTCGCAGCGATTCGCGCGGAAACGGTGGGTACGGTCAAGCCGAATTTATTTGGCAATCCCGTCGTCAAATATGCGCTCGATGAAGCCGACATGCGAAAACTACGCAAAGGTTTGTCTTTCGTCGTGCGTATGCATTTCGAGGCCGGGGCACGTTCCGTCATTTGCGGCGTGCATGGTTTGCCCTTCAAGATCGGTCCCGACGACATCCGCTTGGTGGAAGAAGGACCTCTCGACCCCCGAGCTTACGTCGGCATTCTGTCGCATCTGTTTGGTGGTTGTCCGATGAGTTCCGATCCACGCCAAGGCGTCGTCGATGGTCGCGGAAAAGTGCATGGAATGGAGGGACTGTACGTGGTTGATGCGTCCGCCATTCCGACAAACCTGGGTGTGAACCCGCAACACACAATCATGGCCCTCGCCTCCACGTGGGCCGAATGGCTCGTGGCCTGATTTCCACTCAATTCGCGTAAAATCGTCCGAAATTGCGACCTCGTGACGAGACCCTGATACGCTATCGCCGCCCGTCGGAGTCGCAGCTTATCCTCGGGCGAGACGCGCGTTCGAGGAGGCATGCTCATGAGCGACAAAGATCGAATTGGCGGACTTGGCGCTTCGTCCCAGCAAGTCTCGCACGTCTCTACGAGCGCCCTTCCACGCGTCAACGACTCCCTTCCTCCGCCCACCATGGCGCCCGGACAATTTCAACCCGGCACGATGGTCGCCGGAAAGTTTACACTCAAACGAATCATCGCGACGGGCGGAACGGCCACGGTATACGAGGCCTGGGACATGCTCATCGACCGGTCTGTCGCGTTGAAACTTTTGCATCCGCATCTTGTGGCGGATCAAACAGCCGTCGCGCGATTTCGTCGTGAGGCCCAAGCCACAGCACGAGTGCGTCATCCCAACGTCGTCGACGTGCTCGAAATGGGACTTCGTCGCGACGGAACGTTTTACATGGTGCAGGAGCTACTCACCGGTAAAACGTTGAATGAACTGCTGGCGACACGCAAACCGCTATTGCCCGAACGCGCGTTAAGCATTGCGTGGCCCATCTTGAGCGGTTTGTCCGCTGCACACACGCTCGGCATTGTCCACCGCGACGTAAAACCTGACAACATTATTCTCACGACGGCCACATCCGGTGAAATCGTACCCAAACTCATCGATTTCGGCATTGCCAAAGCCGTCAAAGACAGCGGAACGATCACCCATTTTGGAGCCGTCATCGGAACGCCTCATTATATGTCCCCGGAACAGGTCCGCGGACATACGTCCGACATTCGCGTCGACGTATGGGCGGCCGCGGTTGTTCTTTATGAAATGCTTTCGGGATCGCGTCCATTTGCGGACGACGTACCGATCATGATCATGACGAACATTGCGACGAGATCTCCGATTCCATTTGAGGCTGTGGCGCCGAAAAACGTCAAACAATACGCGCCGATTTTCAAGAAAGCGCTCGCACGTAACATCGACGAACGATTTCCAACAGTATTGGCCTTGCGTGACGCACTTTTGCAAATTGTCGGAGGTCACCCGCAACCTCTATTGGCGAGCGATGTATTCGGAGAAAGCGAACAAAAGTCCATAACGCTGAATCCATTCACGCATTTACCAGTCATCAATGATGAATTCTCCGACGACGGCGAAGAAGCCGACTCGGTCGCAAACGACGACGACGACGGCGAATTATCGATTGGATCGCGGCAAAACGTGATCAACGTATCCCGTGCGGCCAATGCTGTCTCGACGGCACCTGCCGATTTGCTGGCCAAAGCGGAACAAGCGCTCGAAGTCAATGCATTGGCAGATGCGCTTCGTTACGCCGAGCAAGCATTGGCGCAACCCAATGTTTCTCCGGATATGCAAGGTCGGTTGTGGCTCGCGTGCGCCGTTGCGTCTCGTTGGCAAGGCGATTTGAACAATTCGATGAAAGCTGCCCAAGAAGCGCTGGCCAGGCTGGCTCGGGGTAGCAAAGATTGGCATTTGGCATTCGATTGTGCCGTCGTTGCGCAGGGTCAATTCGGACGCAAAGAACGCCTACTCGCTCGTGCTGACGAACTCAAAGCGCTCGAAGAAGAAGGCGACGTGTCCATTCCAGGAGCATTCGTGGCGAGTGCCAGTCGTCTTGCGCGGTACGTGCTCCGCGCGGGTGTTCCGCGACTAGCCGTGCAATTGGCACGCGGCGCACGCCGATATGCCGAACGTCAAAAGAATCTCGCCCCGGAAGCAAGCGCATGGCTCGATGTCGTGCGCGCTGAAATCTCGCTGCACGAAGGAGATCCCGTAGCCCACATTCGCCGCCTCGAAACTGCCATTGATGGTTTCACCTCGGCCCAGGACATGCGTGTGGTATGCCAAACCCAATTCGACTTGGGCCTTGCGTATCTCGCATTAGGAGCCAAAGAAAATGCCGCGTCCATTCTGCAAACAGTGCTCGGCGTGGCTGAACCCATGGCCCTCGACTTCGTTCCGGCTGTAAAGGCATCGCTGGGATTGGCGCTGGCCCAAATGGGACGGCTTAAAGAAGGGGCTGAATTAGCAACTGCAGCAGAAAAGACCAAAACGTATCCCAATCCCGATGTCGAGAGCGCGTGTTTACTCGCCGTTGCGCGGGTAAGAAAACTGCAATCGGACAACGACGGCGCTTTTGCATTGGCGAAAAAAGCCGTCGACGTGAGCATCGATTTACCAGGCCGACGAGCGCATGCGCTCGCGTTTCATGCGAGCCTGCAAATTGGTCGCAGTCAAGTCGAAGTCGCATTGAAGTCCGCAACGGAAGCATTCATGACATTGGAGCGACTCGCCGGTATCGAAGAAGGAGAACCGCTCATTCGGCTCGTGTATGCGCTCGCGCTACGCGCCGCAGGGCAAGAAGCCGAAGGACGCAAACGTATTGGCGAAGCGCGGACACGGCTTTTCGATATCGCGCGCCGCTTGGGCGAAAGACGCTGGCAAAATACGTTCTTGTGCGGAGCGCCCGACAATGCGCTCTTGTTGGCAGTCGCGTCGCAATGGATTGGCGACGCGCCGTCACCCTGAAGGCTGGGTTCCACCCAGACCCACCAGGGGTTGTCCACCCCTGGACCCGGACCAGGCAGCGGCCTGGACCATGTATTGAATTGAACGCGATGCGGTCAATTCAAATAGGATCAAGGCGCATTGGCAAGCTCCTGCCTCGCATTGGTCAAAAAGCCTTGTGGTTCGGCCGCGAAGCGGACGAACCATGTAAGGGTCAAGGGACATTGTCCCTTGCGCGGGTCCAGGGGCGCGGAGCCCCTGGTCGAGTCTGGGTGAAACCCAGCGAATGCCCATTCAAATCATTGCGTG
>JANORL010000656.1:0-1747 GCA_031415295.1 Polyangiaceae bacterium
TTTTCACCAAACCCCGTCGTTTTAGTTTTGGCGCAAATGCCGCGCACCTCGTCCTCGTGCAATATCCCTCGAGTTTTTCCATGCTTTATTCCTGCACGCATAGCGGCATCTTGGTTTCGCGAATGGTGAAGTCCCAAAGCATGGCCGATTTCGTGTAAAAATACGCTTTCGAGATCGATCGCATTCGCAGGCACTGCGTTTTCCTGACTCCACTGCCGGCGACCATCGATTTTAATGACCACTTGATGAATATCGCCCCGGAAAGGATCGCTCTCGACAGCAGAGTGCGCGGCAATGACCGCGCCAAACTCCCAATCCTTCAGAATGGGAATAACTTCGATCAAAACGTCGTCTTCCTCGTCCGTCATGACCAACAACGGAGACGAACATGCTCGCGCATTCCACGTGGCGATAGCCCGGAGCAGCGCCGTTCGACCGCCATCCGAAAAACCCGGTACGGGTGTGTCGAGACGCACCCGTACCGGCAACGAAGTCAAGCGAAGGCGCGCGCCGTATTCGGTTCTACTTTCCTCGAACGCCAAAGAGTTTGGCAAGACCACCACCTGGGCAGCCACGACGAGGAGCGTCCCGAAAAACTTCATTACGGCGCGACCACGAGCCATCGAATCAGATTCCCGCGTCGTCGACCATTTCAGCTTCCGCTTCGTCGATGTCCATGGCCCCGGATTCCTGCAACAAAGCATCGAGTTCGGGGTCGGCATCCGTTCCGCTCTCGCTCACGTCACCCTGATCCGGCGGGGGTTCCTTGGCAAACCCGGCGCACATCGTCAAATCACCTTCGTTCGGGTTCATTGCGTCGTTGTTCGGATTGTCATCCTGGTACGCCGTCCGCAACCCATCCTTGCCCCAACATTCGTGCGCCGTGCCAAGCAATTGCTTCATCGGTCCGACTGACGCCACAGCCGCCGATCCGCGACCACCTTCGCCCCGTTTCCACAGGATACGTAAACCCATGGCTTCGGGCCCAGGAAGCGTATCGATGAAATCGCCTACGCTAACCGAACGGAATCGGCCACCAACGCCCACGACTCGCACGAGGTCGGCACCGTAATTGATGACGCGCTTGTCGGGATCGTCGCGACGAACCACGTTGCGGTATGCAATGCGACGACCACGTTTGTCGCCGCGATGATTGGCAAACATGAAGTGAATTGCACCGTCGGCACCGGCTCCACCGAATGCATCACTGACATTCGTCAAATTCACATGGAGTCGACCACCACCCGTTCCCGGACCTTTCTTCACGAAAATACCGGTGAGCAGCGGCGTATGCGAACCGTCTGCATTGTCCAAAGCAACGAGGTAGCGGAAGCGCCCCACCTCGACGCGTATCAGCAACAACGATACATCTTTACCCGCTATCGTCTTCTTCCAAAGCGCAAACGCCTTGCCATCTGCCCTCGCTCCTTTTTTGGCGGGCGCGTCTGCCGTCAATTGCTTCACAAAGCCGAGAACAGCAGCGACATCCATTCTTGCTTTTTCGCCTTGCCGCCTTCCCTCGGCAAGCATTGTTGCCGGATCGCCAATCATTTCGGCTGCCGCAGCGACATCCGAATCTTGCGTGATCAAATCACCAAGATCCACCACGTCTTCTGTTGCAATTTCATCCGCCGCTGGACTCGGCTCGGGATCCCCACCGCAAGCCGCAAGTGCCATCGACGACGAAAGAATGAGCGTTGCCAACGTATAACGAAGCAATTTCATGAAAGACGTCTCCCTCGATTCT
>JANORL010000657.1:0-7639 GCA_031415295.1 Polyangiaceae bacterium
ACGCGGGGATACGCCCCCCACGACCCGCGCCTGGGCCAGCCCTGCACCGTGCATTGGATCGACCGCTTTGCGGTCTATCCAAGACGGGCGCATTTTTTGGAAGCGGATGATGGGTTCATGAAGACAAACCTCGTGCTAACATCGAGGGTGCTCGCTTCGCCAGCGGATGTCGTGGCATGCAAGAAGCTTTTGCGTGAGGGCTCGAAGAGCTTTTTTGCTGCGTCGCTTTTGCTTCCAAAGCGAGTGCGCGAGCCGATGGTGCCCGTGTACGCGTTTTGTCGCATCGCCGATGATGTCGTTGACGAGTCGAATGATCCAAACGCGGTCGAATCGTTGAAGGTTCGTCTGGGCGCAGCTTATGCAGGCTCGCCGCACGATTCACCCGTAGACCGCGCATTCGCCGATGTTGCACGGACGCATGCCGTTCCACGTGTGGTGATGGAGGCGCTTATCGAAGGGTTTGCCTGGGATGCCGAGGGCAAACGTTATACAACCATCGAGGACCTTCACGGGTATTGTGCGCGGGTTGCATCGACGGTGGGCGTCATCATGAGCGTGCTGATGGGTACACGGGATCCGCTGGCGTTGGCCCGCGCGTGTGATTTGGGTGTCGCGATGCAACTGACGAACATCGCGCGTGACGTGGGCGAAGATGCGCGTAACGGGCGCGTGTATTTGCCGCATGCATGGCTTGATGAAGCGGGCGTCGACGTGACAAAATTGCTCGCACGTCCAACGTTTTCCGAACCGCTTGGGCAGGTGGTCGAGCGGCTGTTGCGACACGCCGATGGGTTGTACGTGCGGGCGCGTGCGGGCATCGCGATGCTTCCCAAGGATTGCCAAGCATCGATTCACGCGGCGAGTTTGATTTACGCGGACATTGGTCGGGTGGTCGAGGTGAACCACTTTGATTCGGTATCGACGCGGGCGTACGTGCCGCTTTTACGTAAGCTGAGGCTGCTCGCAAAAGCGTTATGGTCACCGACGCCGAAAGTGCTTCCGAGTCGCGAGATAGCGGAGGCACCGGCATTGGAAGCGGTGCGTTTTTTGGTCGAGGCGTGTTTATGATTCGAGCGCGTCGCGTAGGGTGGTTTAATACGTGGTTTTGCGGCGTTGCGCGATCACGCATTCGGAATACATTTGGGCAGGTACGAGTTCGCGGGCTCGATGCAGCACGAGTTTGTGCGACGAGTGCGCCACTGCTTGTCGTGTCAAACCATACGTCGTGGTGGGATCCGCTTGTGGCATTACACGTATCGAAGCATATGTTGGGTATGGCGGGCCATGCGATGATGGACGCGAAGAATCTTCGACGTTTGCCATTTTTTGCATTGGTGGGGGCGTTTGGCGTGGACATGGACAACCCGGCGGATGGTGCGGCGGTGATACGATATGGCGCGCGGATATTGGAAACGCCGAACAATTTGGTCTGGGTGTTTCCGCAAGGAACGGAGCGACCGGTGACGGAAAGGCCGCTCGGGTTTCGACCGGGGTCGGGCGAGGTGGCACGGGTGGCGAAAAAGGCGAAGGTGCTACCGATGGGGATACGTTACGAGTTTGGCGGGACGGAACGGCCGACGTTATGGATATCGATTGGCGAAACGGTGGCCGCGGGTCGGGACAGTGCAAAAAACCGTGCAATGCAGGAAGAAGCGGTCACGACGGAGATGGATCGTATTGAGAAAGCGGTGCGGGGGGACGGCGCGGAGGAATTCGCGACATATTGGCAAAAGCGCGAGGATTTGGTGGGTGTGGTTATGGAAAAAATGTTGGCCGGGATGACGAGGTGGTGGGTGGAATGAGGTTATGGGGCGGTGACGTCGTCGAATATGTCGCTAGGCTATTCGTTTGGACCTGAGCGCGGTCGAGGCAAAGCACCTGTAGCGTGTGCGAGCTCGATCATCTCTTCGAGCCACGCGAGCCGTTCCGCTGGGGTCGCGGCGAGCCCAATTGTGAATTTGCGGCGTCGCTGCGCGTCCCAGTCGACCTCCCATGCCTCGTCATGCGCGGTGGTCATGTTCGAACTCCCTTTCGACGTTGAATTTCCTGGAGCGCCTCAATATCGAGGAGGTCTTCGGGGCGCCCTGCAATGCGCTTCATCTCAATGATGTGGGCAATTGAAGCAATACGAATCGTTGCACCTCTCACGTGAACGAGCTCGGAGTGTTTCCAAAGCAAGTCGAAATGAATGGGCGGCTCGACGAAAAGATCGACCTCCCGCATCGGGTTTGTCGGATCCCACAGCGACAGGACACGCATCCCTTTTTCCTCGAACCACGCCCGACGAACTTGTGGATCTGCCAATTGGAGTGGGTCGACGGGTGCTCGAGGACGGAAGCCAAGGGCCATGAGAGTATTCACCGCGCGGCGAACTTCCGGCGGATCAAGATCAACGATGATGTCGACGTCCGCGGTCAAGCGTGCAAATCCATGCAGCACGGTCGCAAACCCACCCACGACAACATAACGAACATGGTTATCGTTCAGTGCTGAAAAAATAGGCTCGAACAAGGCCATATGCCTATGTTAGCTGAGCAGCGACCGGAGTGACAGGAAGAAATTTCGCTTCGCCGCTGATGCCGATGATTCCGGCAGGCGAGCGTGCTTGTGAGACGAGCAGGCGTGCCACCCTCGCAAACACGGATTCCGACGTCCAGACTTCCCATACAACCGCGTCCTCCTTATAGAAAAACACACATGCCCATTTTTGAAAAACGTACGCGTATCCATGCACCATCCACCGTCGTGTTTGCATTCCACGAACGAACCGACGCATTGACTCTGCTTATGCCTCCCTGGGAACAAGCACGCGTCGTCGAACGAACGGGCGGCCTGGAAAAAGGCGCACGGGTCGTTTTGGAAACGTCTATCGGCCCCATCAAACAAAGAATGGTCGCCGTACATACGGCTTACGAAAAAGGCCGAATGTTTCAAGACACGATCGTCGAAGGCCCGTTCGCGTATTGGGTCCACACGCATACGATGGAGCCAGATGGAGATGACGCGACCTGGCTCATTGACCATATCGAATACAAGTTGCCACTGGGTCGGCTCGGCGCTTTGTTTGGCGGGGGATTCGCGCATAAAAAACTCGAAAAGATGTTCGAGTTTCGGCACGAGATTACGAAAAAGATGTGTGATGAGAAGCGTTGAGGCTTTGGGGCTTTTGTAAGCTCATCTCGCGGCCGTTCGAGATTACGTAGACTCGAGAGTCACCGTAGGCGGATCTGGTGGGATGATGATGCGTGGCGAAGTTGGTGTGATGAGGCGTGTGAAATCCGATCCATTAAACGTCACAACAACGTGAGCGGCGGAGCGCTCTGCTGCTACGAGATGTAGCGCGTCGAAAACAATGCCGGAAGAGAAGCCACGATCGGTGCATCGCTGCATAGCGTCGTCATAGATTGTGGATTCCAACGTGACGACTTCGAAAACCTGTCGGACTCGGTCCACAAGTTGCAATGCTTGAGCGGGGCTGGCACGCATTGAACTTGGCAACCGCGTGAGTACCGACCAAAGTTCGACGAGTGCGTGGTACGTGACGAGCCCAGTCACGTGCCGCTGTGCAACGGCATCCACCCAGACGACGGCACGAGCGTGATGTGGATGCGCGCGATGCAGGCCAGCAACGAGCACACTTGTGTCGAACGCGACCTTCACGCGGCACTCCAGATTTGGTCCGCCCGTGCGTCGCGATCCACGCGATGATCAAACGCGTCGATGGGCAACGTCTCGTCGGACTCCACGAGCAGCATTCCGTGGCGCTCGGTGAGCGTCACCCCAGGTGGACATGCGCGCTGGGGCGTGCAAAGGGAGGGAAATTCGTCTGCGGTTTCACGTGCGATCCGTTCAATCAGGTGGAGCCGCTCGGGAACGGGTAGCGCTCGGATGGCAGAAACGATTTCGTCGATGGTCATGGTAGAAGGATGCCAGATTCGTCGGTGATGTGAAGAGTAGTGCGAAAAATTCTCGCTCGCAAAAGCGCAGGTGCAGGACGTGCTGCCATGCGGTTGGTCACTTCGCAAGGGCCGGGTTTCGGCACGTATCGACGCTTGACCCGAGGGGGTTTTTAAGCTTTGGGGAGCTGTCGCAACCACCGCGGGGGTTACTCAGCTTTGGGATGGCGCAGCTTGATGATGCAAGGCTGGTTCAGCGGCTACCATGATCCGTCATGGCAGCCGCCGTGGCAATTCGAGGCGGTAGGCGATTCAGGGCACCGTCATGACGGGCATATCGGCGAATTCGAAGCTGAGGCCAGCATTCGAGCCTGCGCCGGTATCAGTGCCGCGGTCGCATACGGTCCAGCTTACGCCTTGGTCGAGGCTGAAGCGATATACGTAGCGATAGCTGCCCGATGCTGGCGCGGTGAACGTGGTCTGGTATTCGTCGTTGTTGCCAGATTGAACGTTGTAGGTGGTACCGCTCCAAACCCACCCAGCCTCATATTGCGGGTTTGCCGTCGCCGGGCCATAACCGAGCTGCGCGCGAACGGTGGCATTTGCGCCAGCAGCTTCGGTGGTACCGAGCTCGTAGACTTGCCCGAAGACGGTCTGCGGTGAACCGGCGGGGACGTTGAGCACGATCGGCGACTGGACGTTGCAATAATCGGCCTCGAGCGCAACGTTCGATTCGTTCAGGTCGTTGCACGTGCAGGACAATGGTGCCGTTGCGCTGTTGCGCGGTGCCGGTGCAAGGGCGGTGAAGTCAATCCCACTGTTTGAATCGCCGCACCCAGATTGGACGCGCAGAACGGAAGTCGTGGCGGACGGCGCGGGTGTGACACCGAAGCCCGTTGTGCAGGTGGCGGTTGCAGTCGTGCCATAAGCCACGAAGTCGATGGTCGTGGCGAGCGGGGGGCAAGCGGTCGTATTCGCGGTGGTGGTGTTCATCAACGCGATTTTGCCGGCGCTACCAGACATATTGATGGTGCCGGATTGGTCCGGCGTTGGCAGCGGGGCTCCGACTGCTCCGCCGCTGCCGAGTTGCACCAAGTAGTAGCCGCCGGCCGGGACGGATACCGAATTGAGCGCCAAGACGGGGGTCCACGTGGTCCCGGTCGCGCTTGTGTATTGAAGCGACATGCCGGCAAGGCTGATCGGGGTCGTTCCACGATTATGCAGCTCGACGAAGTCATTCGTAAAGACCGCACTCGCATTACCACCGGCGCCGTACACCTGGCTGATGACCAAGGTGCCTGCGCAGATGTTCGGGCTTGTCGTGGTAAAACCATTCGCCAAGGTGAACGTCGAACCGAGCGGCAATCCAGTCAACCCTGTTGCAGCCGTGGTAACTCGGATCTTGTAGTTCCGATTCACGAGCAGGCCAGGCGCGGCCGTCAGCGTGTAGACGTTACCCACCAGATTCGCGGCGGATATTGCAATACACGATGCGAAGTTGTCCAGTGAAACCTGGACCGAACCTGTGCAAGCTCCAGCCGTTGGTTGTACCGTCAAAGTCGCAGGGTTCATGGCGGTCGAGAACGTGACGGACAGCGTATTGCTCGCAATCGGCGTGGCGCTATCTGCAGGGCTCGTGGCCGTGACCGAGGGAGCCAAAACGCACATTGCCGCATTGTCGCAAACCGTGCCGCCATTTTGGCTGCACATCGTTCCCAAGGGCAATGGCGGATTCGATGGTACGCCCATCGTGCAGATGTCACCCGTGCATTGGTTGGGGTCGACCGGCAGGTCAGCGTTGTCGTTGACGTTCGCCGTGGCACCAGCGCCGTCGCATTGGTTTACCTTGCAATCGCCCGGCGTTTGCATGGCGACGGGCGTTCCGGCCGCCGCAAACGAGAAACCGCACGAACCCATTGAACAGGTTCGCGATTGGCATTCCGTATCCATGCCCGCGCATTGCGTTGCCGCATTGCATTGCACGCAAGAGCTTGCGCCGTCGCAGAACGAACCGCCGCCTTGATTACACGCCGCATTCACGGCGGATGGCAGATTCGATGGCACGCCCATCGTGCACACATCGTCCGTGCAATCGTTCATGTCGATCGGCAGGTCGGCGTTGTCATTGACGTTTACCGTTGCGCCGGCACCGTCGCATTGGTTTGCCTTACAATCACCTGTCGTTTGCGACGAAACCGGAGTTCCTGCCGCAGTAAACGACAGACCACACGTACCGGCACTGCATGTTCGGGTCTGGCATTCCGTGTCGGAGCCCGCGCATTGCGTCGCTGCGTTGCATTGCACGCAGGCGCTCGCACCGTCGCAAAACGCACCGCCACTCTGACTACACGGCGCATTGATAACCGCGGGCGGATTCGATGGCACGCCGCTCGTGCACACGTCGTCCGTGCATTGGTTGGTGTCGATGGGCAGATCGATGTTATCGTTCACCGCCACGGTCGCGCCCGCGCCGTCGCATTGATTCTTCTTGCAATCACCCGACGTTTGCGATGCAACCGGCGTTCCCGCCGTAGTAAACGAGAAACCGCACACGCCGACGTTACAAGTTCGCGTTTGGCATTCCGTGTCCATACCTGGGCAATCGCTGGCCATGATACAGCCAACGCATTGCCCCGTCGCATTGCAAAGCCCACCTGCTCCGCATGCCGTTCCCGATGCCACAGGGGGATTCGACGGAGTACCCATCGTACATACGTCGCCCGTACATTGATTGCCGTCCACCGGCACATCAACGTTATCGTTCACCGTCACGGTTGCGCCAGCACCATTGCATTGATTCTTCTTGCAATCGCCCGTCGTCTGCGACGCGACCGGCGTTCCGGCCGCCGTAAACGACACGCCGCACATGCCGGCATTACAAGTTCGCGACTGGCATTCCGTGTCCATACCCGGACACGTCGACGCGACCACGCATTGCACGCACGATCCCGCGCCATTACAAAGCGTTCCACCATTCTGGCTACATGTCGACCCCGACCCCGTCGGTGGATTCGACGGCACGCCCGCCGTGCAGATGTCGCTCGTGCATTGATTTGTGTCGACTGGCACGTCGACGTTATCGTTCACGGACACGGTCGAACCCGTGCCGTTGCATTGATTCTTCTTGCAATCACCTGCCGTTTGCATGGCGACGGGCGTTCCAGCCGCCGTAAACGAGAAACCACACGCTCCAGCAGTACACGTCCGCGTCTGGCATTCCGTATCCGAACCAGGACAAGTCGTGGCAACCACGCATTGCACACACGTTCCCGAACCATTACAAAGCGTACCGCCCATTTGGCTGCACGTACTTCCCGATCCCGTCGGGGGATTCGACGGCGTACCCGCCGTGCAAATGTCGCTCGTGCATTGATTGCTGTCGACTGGCACGTCCACGTTGTCAATCGCTACGGTGACGTTTCCATTACCGTCGCATTGATTTTTCTTGCAATCACCCGTCGTTTGCGACGCGACCGGCGTTCCGGCTGCTGTATTCGTGAAACCACAGACGCCAGTATTGCAAGCTCGCGCTTGACACTCCGTATCGACGCCAGGGCAATCGGTCGCCACAAGACAACCGACACATTGACCGCCCGCGTTACAGAGCCCATTCGCGCCACACATCGTACCCGACATCACCGGTGGATTCGATGGGACACCGGCCGTACAAACATCGCTCGTACAAGTATTGCCATCGACAGGCACATCAGCATTGTCGGAAACGATCACGACAATTCCATTAC
>JANORL010000658.1:0-22640 GCA_031415295.1 Polyangiaceae bacterium
ACGCGCCGCCATCGGGCGTGCGTGCACGAATCGCGAGGTCCACGTCTTTCCACGCATACGAAGTGGTATCGGTGGTGGTGCGTTTATGGCGCGGCAAGAGCACTTCAGGATCGAGTGTCGCGACATAAACCGTTTCGTAAAAATTGGACAATGACGCTTCTTCGAGTGCCGCTACCGGGTAGGCCGCCGCCGATATTTTACGCAAGGGTACGGCAATATCACTGAGTCCAGGTAACGCGCACGATTCTTCTTCTTCGCCGCAATGAAGTAGAAGCGTAATACCCATGCGCACTTCGAGTGGACGATTAAATATTTCGGCGTACGCGTAGATGTTTTTGATATTGTACAGCAGCCAAAGCTGGTCATTTGCTTGACCTTGCTGGTTTGTCGAGAGAAACGCGGCATGTTCGGAAACGCCGAGACTTTGGCCGAGCGCTTCGTCTACCGGTCGCCGTCCGGGCTCGAATGGAACGATCTCGATGTCGGGCGTGAGATCCATCGATTCCATTTCGGGGTTGTTGCGAGATTCGAGTTCCCGCATATAGACGCGCGCGGCGGAAAGCTTGTCCTCCCACGTCATCCCCGTGACTGAACTGAGTAGAATCCGCTTTAATTGCTTTTTGAAGTCTCTCGGACTGTTCACCGCTTACCTCGCTACAAACGCTTGAAAACCCTGATGAGCCCCCTCTTCAGGCCGCAGATGCCAACAGCCATTCGATGGCTTGTCGTTCCGTTTGGAAAAACGAAAACTCGGGCAACCCCATCGCTTGGGACAGACGCGAGATTTGCATTTTTCCCAGCGAACTACTGACGAGATTCGCAGCTTTGACGAGTCCGTTGCTCGTGGCAAACGCCATCGTTTGTTCGACGAGTGCGCTGACTTCGGGTTTTTGGGCCGTGAAATCCGAGATGTCGGCCAATACGTACCACGGCCTTCCGAGAACTCGGGTCGCTGCACGCTTGAATTCGTCGACGTAAGCCTGACCATCTTCGACGGTCCAAAAGCCCCAGACTTTGACTTTGACGATGGCCCGCCGTTGATCCAGTTCGACGAGAAATCCCTTTTTCTTGAGGCCCACGCTGGTCACGGGCACCATACTCGACGATTCGGCCTTGCCGACCGGTGCCCCAATTGCTTGCGGAGCGGCCATAGGGGCACGCACCGAGGGGATCATGCCAGAATCGCGGGCAGGTCGCACCGCCGTAAGATTGGCGGTAGATCGCGGCTTGTACGGGGTTGGTCCTGGTAATGCCGTTCGGCGTATGTCGGGCGTTGCGCTGTCAACGCCACCAGCGATTGACTCCTGCGGGGTCATGACCACGGATGGCAGCGGATTCGATTCGGCTTGGCGTGGAGCTGTCGACTCGAACGCGACCTGATGAGCGTCGGCAGCCGAAAGACCGGCCGGCATGCCGGAGAAACGCGATCCGGTTTCGATGTGAAAAACATCCGCCAGAGCCAAAGCGGCGGTCGATGCACGCGAGTAACGATCGCTGGGAACACGCGCAGTCGCTTTGATGAACCACGCGTCAAAAGCTTCGGGCAGTTGCACATTCTTGCGTCGAACAGAACGGACGGAAGGTTTTTCTTGAACACCCTGCAACACTTCAACGGCCAAGAGAAACGGTGACGGGCTATCGTCGAGTTCGCTTTTCCAATAAGGTTCGCCCGTGAGCAGCGCGTAGGCGATGTGCGCAAGCGCGTAGATATCCGTTGCAGGACCAACTTTTTCCGCACGCATTTGCTCGGGCGACATGTATAGCGGCGTGCCCATCATCGGACGCGTCTGCACACCCTCGAGCGCTACGTCGGTCGCTTTGGCGATTCCAAAATCAAGAACTTTCACGCAAGGCGTGTCGTCGTCACGAAAAGTAAGAAACAAGTTGTCGGGTTTCAGATCGCGATGCACGACATTCGCCGCGTGAGTTTTGTCGAGCGCGCGGGCGGTTTGTCCGATGTACAAAACAACGTCTTGAGACGCCAGAATGCCGTGGTTCTGCACGACAGACGCCAAGTCTTCGCCGCGCAAAAGTTCCATCACCAAGAACGGCATTTGGCTGTCCGCGTCGATGCCGGCATCGAGCACACGGACCAAATGATCACTTTCGATGGCCCCAGTAATTTTCGCTTCGAGTTCAAAGCGGGCCCGTAGCGATTCGTTGGACAACAACTGCGGCAACATGAGCTTGAGTGCCCGGCGGCTCGCCGTTTTCTGATCGAGCACTTCGTACACCGAACCCATGCCACCGGATTTGATGCAGCGGATAATTTGATACCGCCCTTGGAATAGCCCATCGGGTTCCAAATCGGTTGCGTGCGGTAAGATCACAATAAAACCCCGTTTTCAAACAAATTTGCGCTGGGATCGAGGATAACTCGGCAGCGGTTCCCACCGCAACGTCTGAAGTGTGCCGCGCGAATTCGAGTCGTTGTAGGATACGTGCTCGGTGAGTCCGAAGGTGACTGGAGCAACGTACTCAACCAGCGACGCGTCTGAACACGTTCGACGTAGAAATTTTCTTGCACGCGAAACGGGCACGTGCATGGGGCTTATTCGAGTCCACGGTACGTGGTTATTTCAACGGACAAGATTCGGGTTGACCAAACCCGGTAAATCGGATCTCCTTCGTGATCTCGCCAGCAATGATCCTCGAGCCTGAACCAATCCGAATAAAGGACCCCGAGCTACGCGATTTGATCACGGGCCGCTTGCCGCTCGTCGAAGCAACATCGGGGCATTTTACAGGCATTACGCTCACGCGCCTGATCGGCGTGGGCGGCATGTCCACGGTATTTCAGGCGGACTTCGATCCAGCGTTTCGATCGCCGGACATTTGGGACCGCACGCCACGTTCGGTCGCCATCAAGATCATGAAGCCGGCGACGGTTCAAGAGATCAAAAGCGCCAACGCATCAATCGACGATATTTTCAAACGCGAAGTCATTGCCCTCGGACGGGTCATGGAGCGTGTTCCGCCGACGGAGTTCGTCGTTGGTTGTTATGGCAGCGGGTTTGTCGACGTACAGCTTTTTAAAAATGTCCTGCGGCTGCCGTGGATCGCGTTGGAGCTCGTGTCTGGTGGGTCGCTCGGCGCATCGCTTACGGCCCGCGTCGAACGCGAACCTGAAGGCATCGATCCCATTCGTGCATTACGGCTCATTCGCGGTATCGTCGAAGGGGTGCGGGTCCTTCATGAACAACGAATCATCCACCGCGACTTAAAGCCGGACAATGTCTTGGTGGTGGGACCAGTCGACGACGAAACGCCCAAACTTTCCGATTGCGGCATCGCCCGCGTCGACGGCATTAGCAGCACGCTTGCAGGCATGACGTATTCGTATGGTGCGCCGGAACAAATCCTTTCGTCGCCAACGATCCGTAACCCACTCATTGGGGTTTGGTCCGACGTACACGCTCTCGCAGCCGTGATATGGTTCATTTTGGGCGGAGAAGATTGGTGTCGAAACGAGAGCGACCATGATTGGGCCGAAGGCAAACGCCGGAGTTTGCTTTTCGCGACCCGAGTTCATTACGGATTTCACGCCGAAGGCGAATTGTTCACGAAAATCGACGAAGTCTTGCGACGTGGCGCCGCGGCGAAATTGCCGGTCAGCGCTTGGACCGACGAAGCAAAAAGAATCTATGAACGCGCGGCACGCATGATGGTGCCGGGGCTGCTCAATGGAATCGAGCGATATCCCGACGTCGAATCGTTCAGCAACGACCTTTTCCCATTGCTCGAAAAAGTAGCCGAGAGATGGAAAGGCCGTGCACGTCGAGAAAAACGTTCTGCAACGACGTTGCGATCTGCCAAATTGGCGGCTTCCGAACACGTGACGACCCCCGTTTTGGGCATCGCCGAACAACCAACTCGGTGGAGTACAGAACAAAATCCCAGCAACAGTCCTGATGGACCCATTTTGGCGGTTTTTCAACCGGACGGTCGAGCCTTGGGATTGTTCGGCAAAGATCTCGTGAGCATCATTCACGGCGAAGCGGCCATCGTCGACGTAAAACCCAATATCGCGCCGCTGCTCCGACAAACGAGATGGATGGTCCGCGGTCCCATTGCCGGATTTGCCCTCGTCGGAGCCGCTCATGTCTTGCTCGTTGGACGTGGCCCCGAACCAACGTTGATGAAGCTGCCCGAACCTCACAATGGCGCGTCCCGCGGACCCATCGTCGCCGCTGTGGGAGATGGTCGCATGTTTGGCGTAGTTACCTCCGACGTCGACGACACCGAAGCGAATTTGGAATTGTGGATTTCCGAAAATGGCGTCACGTGGACCGAACCATTCGAAATCCCTTTGGGCGGGTCCGTGTTGGCCATGGCCAATGGTGTGTCCGGGCTATTCGTGGTCGGAGGAAAACGAGGTGGGACGGGACGAGCGTTGCAATTGGGTCACGACGAGATTTGTCGCATTCTGACACAGCGACTGCGGAAACGTCCGCCACTGCTGGTCGCCGTGCCAGGGATAGGCAAAGACTGCTGGGCCGCCGGTGAAGATTGCATCATGCGTTTGAATTCCGAATCGGCGGATGCCGAAAGTGCACAAACCTTTGGAATTCCCCACGCCATGGCTCTCGATGTCATTGGAATTCCGTGGCTGCTGACCGGCGACAAGGTGCTCCGTCGCCATAGCGGCGGCGCTTCGACGGAGTGGGTAGTCTACTACCAACGCCCCAGTGGAAAACCGCCCTTCGTAGCGATCGGTTTTACCGGCAATGGCGCCCATGTACTCGATGCGAACGGAAATACGACCTTGGTCGTTCCGCACGATATTCATTTGTTTGCGTAATTCGAGAATTACGTTTTTCACGACTGCATGATCGCTTCAATCTCGGCAGCGTTCTTCGGCAAACGCGCCGTGAGCACTTCAGGCGCTCCGTCCGTACACAGAACGTCGTCTTCAATGCGAATACCTCGCACGTCGGAATACTTTGCCAGCTCGTCCCGACGCAGATCGTCCCCGATAGCTCCCGTGATCCGTTTGTCGCGTAAAATTGCCGGTACTTGGTAAAACCCAGGTTCGATCGTCACCGCCATCCCTGGTGCCAAGTCGCGATCGAGACGCAAATACCGATCGCCAAAATTCTTCGAACGTGAACGACCCGGTGCATACCCTGCGCGGTCGCCAAGGTCCTCCATGTCGTGCACGTCGAGACCAATCAAGTGTCCAACGCCGTGAGGAAAAAAGATCGCATGGGCTCCTCGTGCAAGCAGACCGTCCACGTCGCCGCGGAAGATTCCAAGGTCGCGTAGGCCTGTAACCATCGTCCGCTTCGCTGTCTCGTGAACGTCTCGGTACGATACGCCCGGACGAACCTTGTCGATGGCCGCTCGTTGTGTCGCGAGTACAACGTCGTAGATCGCTCGTTGCGTCGAGGAAAACGTGCCCGACACGGGCCACGTTCGCGTGATGTCCGCAGCCCACCCTTCGGGTGATTCGCCACCAACGTCCGCCAACAACAAATCGCCTGCGGAAAGCGTGTTTTCATGTCCGTGATGATGCAGGACTTCACCTTCTACCGTGACGATCGGACTGTAGGCATCATCGAGACCTTCGCGACGAAGCACGCCGATCATCGCTCCACATACGGCATGTTCGGTCTGGCCTGGCCGCGTCGCGCGCATGCCTGCAAGGTGAGCACGTACCGATGCATCTGCGGCCACGCGCATCTGTGCAACAGCCCCAGCGTCATGACAAAGACGCAAGGCGATCAGCCTATCAGCAAGCGTCGCGTCGTTTGTCCCGTCCGCCAACGTTTCACCACTCGAAGGCAGCACGGTGCGATCGAGACGCGCCGAAAGCCACGCGGCACTCCACGCATCTTGTGGCGGAAGCGTCGCGACGTTGCCTACTCCAAGGTCGGCAAGCGCGGCATCAAGGTCGGCGAGGGGTCGGACTTCATCAACGGCAAGGCTTCGATGCAAGTCGTCGAGTGACGGTTTTGCTCCGTGCCAGAGCGCGTCGTCTTCAGCTTCGGGCTCGACGAAGAGCACAGCACGATCACGAGTCACGAGCAACGCAGCCCCCGGCAACGGCGTCCCGACCAAGTACATGAAGTGGCTCGCCGCGCGATAGGCGAACGTGTTCGCTTGGTAGTTACGCGCCGATGGCAAGCCCGCAGCAAACAATGCAGGAGTCGACAATTTGCTTTGCAGCGCGCGCCTTCGGGCGACGAACACGGACGAGTGCGATCGGGGACAAGGCATGGCGTCACTATACCGTGATGTTGATGCGATAGACGAAAGAGGCTAGAAGCGAAGCGTTCGCGATATCCGTGCGTACAAGAAATCGGGTTTGCTATGAAAAACATCTCCTTTGCTCTTCTTCTGGCCTTCATTGGATCGCTTTCGGCATGCAGTTCGCCGCAAGAAGCGACGACGACCGGAACGACACCCACGCCGACGGTGACTGTTCCTGTCGTGAAAACCGCGGATCCTGTTGCTGATAAGCCGAAAGAGGACAAACCCACGGGACCAGAAGAGACGCCTCCGCCGGAAGACACCGCGCCCGCTGGACGTATGGCGCTTCAGCAGTGCACGGAATCATCGCGCAAGGTCAAGGGCTGCACGAAAGAGTCCAATCCGGTGTGCGCCGAAGTCGACACGGGCATTCGTTGCATTCGCGCACCCTGTCCGTCGACGATCCAGCAAACGTTTTCCAACGCCTGCAGCGCGTGCGTAGACGCCCGAGTTCGCGGGTATTGGACGCTGTCGTGCGAAGACATGGCCAAGCCGACGGCTCCATGATTCGTACGAATGTGAAGCAATTACGGAAGCGTCGATTCGCCGTCTTCTCCGCTGTCGTGACGAGCATCTTCTCTTCGATGCTGTTTGTCTCGGGATGCGAGAGCGAAGTGAACTCGTATTGCGTCGCGCGATGCGAGTGCCAAGGGTGTAGCCAGGTGGAACGTGCGGACTGCCTGGATGATGTCGAGGATTCCCAGCGGCTCGCCGAACACGACAATTGTGCGTTGGAGTTGTCGAACTACGTCGATTGTTATGCACGCGAAGGCGTATGCACCAACGGTGCGTGGCTTGTTTCAACGTGCACGGTCAAAGGCACGGCGCTTCGTGATTGCTCATCGCGATCGGCAACGTTTGTCAAGACCGCATGCGAAGAAGAGGTCGACAAGCGCGCGTCGTGTGGCCTGAGCGGTGGTGGGACGGGGCCTTGCGGATCGACGGACGAATGCGCTGCTTTGTGTGCACTTGTCGCACCTTGCGACGAACTAAAGGACCCCGAAGGGTCGAGCTATGGCAACTGCGTGTATGACTGCACGAATTCCAGTTCGTCTTCGGGCGGATCATCGGGTGGAACATCGGGGGGCCCATGAGCGACGAGAAAATGCCGACGCTCGAGGCGAAACGGATGGTGCGTCAGGCCAAACCAACATTGTGGACTTGGCTTTTGGCCTCGTCGGTCATGGTGCTAGGCACCGGAGTGTTGGCGAGCGGCTGTGGCGTATCGGCTGAAGAGATCTGCAACATCAAGTGCAATTGTGAAGGCTGTTCGCAAGAACAACACGACGACTGCGTGACCGATGTGAACGCGACGGTGAGCCGAGCGGAGAGCTTTGGATGTTCTAGTCAGTACGCGAACTGGCTTATGTGCGTGGAGCAGGAAGCCGAGTGTCGTAATGGCGACACGTTCGCGTGGGACGGCTGCGAGATCGAGGACGATGCGCTGCGAGAGTGTGGCGGACCCGATGCCTGTACGGCTGCTGCAAAGAAGCTTTGTGACGAATGTAATTTTTCCTGTTCCACTCCGGATCCTGCGACGTGCACAGGGCGAAACGAGTGTTTGTCCACGTGTGTCGTGAACGCGACGTGCGAAGAAATTGCCACGTCGGCGAACGATTATTCGATGTGCGTCGCTGCGTGTCCTTGAAGCGCAAGAAGCAACGCCACAGCAGCCTCACGCATCACGCAAGGTGAAGATTCGGTGAAGGCGAAGTGGCAGTCCGGTTCGTCTTGCCGAGCATTATGCAAGTTTGACGGACCGGCGTTTCTTTTTGCTTGAGGCGCTACCGCTACCTTGCCTAGCGTACGAGCGATCGATGCGCTTCCACCGCTGGCTTGCTCCGCTCCTTGCCGCTCCGATCGCAGCCTTTGCCATGGGTCCTGGCTGCGGGACATCGGATGGTCCAACGAAACAACTTCGAGGTCAGGTGCATCTGACCCTGTTGCACACGTCGGATACGCACTCGCGACTCTTCCCATACAACTTGCAACTTGGGCAAGTGGACTCGGGGTTGGGTTTGGGTGAAGCGCTGACGATAGCGAACGTGGGAGGTGCCGCGCGTATCTCGCACATCGTGGGTCGTGAACGAGCGCGAGCATCACGCGTGTTGCATCTCGATGGCGGCGATTGTTTTCAGGGCGCTCCGATCTTCAACTTTTTTTCGGGGGAAGCAGAGATTCGCACGTTGAGTGCGATGGGCGTGGACGCGATGATCGTGGCCAATCACGAGTTCGATCGTGGGGCGCTGAATCTTGGATTGCAGCTTCAGAATTGGGCGAGCTATCCGGTCCTTGCAGCGAATTACATGCTCGAGGATCCGGCGCAACCGGGCGCATCGCCGCTGGCCAACGCGATCCAACCGTTCACGGTTTTTGATCTGGATGGGCTCAGTGTTGGCGTCATTGGAATGGGCAATTTGTCGAGCATGACGTCCCTGCTCGACGCGCCAAACCGATTGGGCATTACACCGCTCGAGACGATTGGGGTCGCGCAATTCTATGTGGACTTGTTGCGACCGATCGTGGATGTGGTCGTTTTCGTGACGCACTTGGGGCTCCAAGTGGATCAAAAGATGATCGAAAACACGACGGGCATCGACGTGGTGCTGGGCGGGCACAACCATATCGTGTTGCAACCGCCGAAGAAGATGAAGGATTGCTCGGCGCATTTCGACGAGGTTGAAAACAGTTATTACGTCGAGCTTTACAATCCGAACGCGATCGAGGATCTTGACAAACCCCACGAGTCTGGGAAAGTCAAACGTTATTGTCGCCCGCGTGAGGTCATTCTGGCGCATTCCGGGGCATTTGCAAAGTTCGTCGGCCGTCTTGATTTGGTTTTGTCTAATGATCCCACGGATTTCCCGGCGACCAATGGCGCCACGGAATACGACTTGGCGAATGGTTTCGAGGTCGTGACGAGCGATTATCGGCTTTTCCCGGTGACGGAAGATGTGCCTTCCGATCCGATCATTGAATCGATTTTGGAGCCGTACGCGCAAAGCTTGGATGCGTTGGCCAATTTGGATTTGCTCGTAGGGTATGCCCGCGACGGGTCGCGACGGTTTTCGACGAGTGGCGGCGATTCGCCGCTCGGAAACATGATTTCGACGGCGATGTGGTTGCGTCTCGGTGTACAAACGGATTTCTCGATGACGAATACGACGGGTATTCGCGCGGATCTCGTGCCCGGGCCGGTGACTGTGGAACAGATGTACAACATCTTTCCGTTCGACAATTCGATATCGAAGATGCAGTTGTCGGGGGTCGAAGTGGAAGAGATGTTCGACTTCGTGGCGCGCCGTTCGGCAGGACGAGGGTGTACGTCGCAAGTTCAAATTGCTGGCGCGCGTATCGTCATGAATTGCAAAGACAAACGAGTTCCGCCGCCGGGCATCGAACCTCAGAAAAATCCGGGTTATGCTCAAAACATTTATATCGGTGTTCGGACTTGCGAGACCGACGCAAATTGTACGGGGGCAGTGGGCAGTTGCGATACGGGCCTCGGGGTTTGCCGCTGCGCCAAGGACGACGATTGTCCGGACAAAGGCGTAGGAAGCTGTAACGTCGAGCGTAGCATTTGCGGGCAACCAATGGATCCGTTTGCAAGTTACGAGCTGGCGACGTCGAATTATTTGGCCAGTGGAGGCAGCGGTTTCCGCACATTGCAGCGCAACACGACGCAATTCGATACGCAGATTCAGCAGCGCGACGCACTGGTTGATTACATTCGAGCTGGCCAAGCTTGCACCATGCGTCCGCCGTGTCCCGCAGATGCCAATGGTAATGGCAATCAGTCGGACGAATGCTCGACGTTGCTCGGTATCGCTTCAACGTGTACGCGAGATGGCGTATGCGACCATCAGACGGCATTAAATTGCACGAAGGACGCCGATTGCGAGAAATTCGACGTGGACTTCGCGTGTGCATGTCCCGAGTCGGTGATCGAAGGCGAGACGTGTTCGAGTAACCCTGCCAAACCTTGCGCCAAAGGAACGTGTGTGCTGAAACAATGCCGCAACGACTTGGCAGCCTTGCAGCTGGCGACGTGCGCGAAGGCCCCTTCACCGGCGATTGAAAAGCAATGCAAGCAGCAGCTCGAACCGTGCAAATCGGCCGGCGAGCAATGTAAGTATTTGGCTTGTGTGGACCGGTCCCTCGGCAACTTCTCCGATGGGCGTATCCGAATGGTGGGACAATGAAACGAACGACGACCGGCGGGCTCTTGTTGCTGCTCTCTTTGGCAGCCTGCACGGATGCAGCGCCACCGCTGCCGGGCGTCTCGACGTTTTATGTTCGCGTGACGCAAGTCAATTGGGTCGACCCTCCCAAATCCGACGCACCGCTGCCTGCAAACAAAGGTGATATCGAAGAAGCGTGGGATTTTGATATCGAAGCTCGGTCGCCTTATGGGGATCCGGTATCGATGGATGGCGAAGTGCGTTTGTCGGTGGAACCGGGCGTCGTGATCAACGTGACGGGCGACGGCGCATCAGGGCGCAACATTCCGCTCGTGAATGGGAAAGCCAAAGGCACGGCGAGAGTGACAGCTGTTTATGGTCACGCTCGGCTTTGGGTCGAAGACCTCGGTTATGTACCGCTACCGCTGACGGAAAAGCCGAAATGTTCCAATGGCAAGGACGACAACGGCAACGGGCTCATTGATTTCCCAGCCGATCCCGGTTGTGCTTTTGCGGACGACAATACCGAAGAAGCTGGCACATTTGCCGCCGGAACATCGCAGCCCATTTATTATTCTTTGCCACGTTTGAACGACATTCAGGGCAATGGGGCGACGACGCCATTTCCCTACGAAGCGGTACAAGTCGAAACGTTGGGTCCGAAACCGGTCGTTGTAACACGCGTGGCGAGCGACGGGTTTTACGTAACCGATCTGGCCAAAGAAGGCACCGGATACAACCACATTTTTGCGTTCAATTTCAACGCCCCTGTGGGCATGCGCGTATGTGATGAGGTGACGTTTCTATCTGGAACGGTGGTCGAATTTTTCGGTTTTACCGAACTTTCGTTTCCGAGTTTCAAATTGAACCGGATCAAATCCACGGACGTGTGTGAACTGATGCCTACGCCGACATTGCTCGACGAGACGACGATCAATGATCCCAAGGCGATGAGAAACTCGAATCGTCGCTCGTGCGTATCGAAGGATTCGGCATTGGCACTCATTTTGGTCCGAAGCCGGTCGTGAATTTGAAACCCGACGACGAGCATTCGAATTGCGACTTGAATGGCGATGGACAGGTCGATTTCACGAACGAATTCGAAGGCAAGTGCTCGGACAATTGTGCTGCGGACGCAGGATGCACCGAATGGACGTCGTTTGCAGCTCGCGGCAACTACAAAGTGTTCAGTGGCAGCACGATGATCCAAATCAATACGGGCACGGCATCCGAATTCGATTCCGTCGCGCAAAAGGGCAAAACCCTCACGTCCGTTACCGGAACGTTGCGCAATTTCTCGGGCGGCTCGCTTAATTGGACCATTGAAACACGTTGCCCAGACGATCTGATCTGTGACGCGCCAGGTTGTGCCAAAGAAGGCCTACCGCCGACCAAAGCTTGTATTCGCCCTCGTACGATTGGTGACGCCGATCAAGGCACCAACTGAAGGACCTCGGATTGCTCATGCATGCTTCCCGCCGCTTTCGCCCCCTCGCTTGTTCGTCCCTCGCCCTGGCTTTGGTCTTGGGATTGGCCCTGCCCAACGCCGCCGCTCAACAAGCGAGTTCTTCGGAGCTCTTGCAAAAAGCTCGCAACGCATTGGCTGGTGGTGACACCGCTACCGCGTGTGGCCTTTACGAGCAAAGTCTAGCGGCTCGTACGAGCGAAGGCGACAAGGCCGATGCGCCGAAATTGGAGTACATCCAATTCGAGCTTGCTGATTGTCTCGAAAAATCCGGAAAACTCGAGGAAGCGGCGAAAGCATTCGACGCATTCTCTGCTGGAAGTGGCGTGCAAGCCGAGAGTGCAAAAGCGCGAGCGGCTGCAATACGCGCCAAACAACTAGCTGCGATGCCGCCGCCTGCCGAGCCTCCCGTACCCAAGCCTTTTCCCACACCGGTCGTCGAGGCGAAACCCGTCGAGGTGCCGAAGACGGAGTTGATTAAGCCGCCTCCGCCGCCGGTTCGTATTGGCGACTTCATGGACACGCGCCTTACGTGGGTCATGGGTGACGACGACGTCCTACATGCCACGGGTCGCGCGCTTCCGTTGTCACCCGATACGGCCATTGGTGATCGTAAAGCGTACCGCCTGTTTTTCGACAACTTGAATTCTCGTTTCGCTGGCCGCGAAAACCTGACGCATTTGTCGCTTTACAAAAAGATGCCCGGGTTCATCAAGAACCTCGATACCGAAGCTTCGCTCTTGCTGCGTCTCGATGTCGCGGCCATTGCGCGTCAGTCCAATAACTTGAATCAAGCGATTTACGACGCTGGTACGTACATTCGCGCGTTTTACCACACCGATGGTAAAGCCGACGGCAAGCAAGGTTTGTCTGTCACGCTGTGGCCGCTCGATACCGATCGTTTTCGTTTGGGCTACTTGTACGACATCTCTTGGGGCGGGACGAACCCGTTCATCAACCAATCGATTTTCCCGCGTATTCAAGGCAGTGCGCCCGGTGGCAAAATCACCTATGAAGGGAAAAACTGGAGCGCATTCGTAGGTCTGAAAACCGCCACGATCATCCAGCTCGAAGGAAAACTCGAAGACGACAGCACGGGTGAAAGCAACGCGGAAGAATTCCGCGTTGGCCAGACAAACTACGGTTTGCTCGCCGGCGCTAGCTTCGAGGCAACGGATTTCTTGCACCTCGACATTGGTGGCGGTTATTTCCAACAAGGCAAATTCGATTTGCCCGACGTCGAAGGCAAACCCATCTATACAGGCGGCATCTCTGGTCGCGTTTTGCTTCACGACAAGAGCACGGCAGTGCCGCAATCGATTGACTTTGCGCTGTATCGAAATGACCCAAACAGGCCGATGGTCATTTTTAAGCCAGAAACATACAATCCGGGGAAAACAACCTGGTCCGTGGCGCTCGAAGGAACCAACCTTTGGCAACACTTGAAGGACTTCGACGTCGCCGGCGGCACAGCCTTGCAAACAGCAAAAGCATTGGCTCTGCAAGCCAACGTGAAATCGTCGTATTTGCGCGGTAGCGCCACCGTCATCTATCGAGATTTGGCGTATGTCCTACGCAACCAACCGAGTTTCATTCCTTTCCAAACGTTGCCCGCCGATGCCGGTTCGTCGGACGAAGTCTTCTTCGCCGTCGCCGGGGATTATTACTTGCCAAAACCAAGACTCACCCTGGGTCTCGGTGGAGGTTTGCAATTCCCTGCCACATTCAGCACCGCGACCATCGACAACTCATCGGCGCCGATTCAACGCACGGTGGTCGTTCGCGAACAAGGCAACATCGCGATTCTTCCCGTCAATCAGACCGAAGTTCCCATCTTCCAAATGCGTGCCAGTTTGAAATGGGATATCTCGCCCATTCTTTCCGCGCTCGCCTGGATGCAACTCGTGCGCGACAACAACGGCACGTTCGTCGAACGAGATCCTTCCGAAGGGACGCTCGCACTCCGTACGTTTATTAGTCCCAATTTCCTCGGCTTCGGAACCAGCGTTTCGGCGCGGTTCTGATTCGCTCGATCGGCGCCTCATCATGCCGGCTCGTTTGTCGATCCAACTTGACAAGCGAGACGGCGTCGTCAGACCTGGCGAGCCCATCACCGGAAATATAGAATTGGTTTGTCCCGAGGCTAAACGCCTCGACGAACTTTTCGTCACGCTGGGTTGGGATGTCGAGACCCCGGGCGAACCCCATGGAGTTCGTGGCACGCCGGTGGTCATTGCCAAACAGGTACAAATCTCGGCCAATGAACCGCAGGTTTTTCGTTTCGAACTGGCAGCTCCCACGGGGCCACTCACCTACCATGGACATATCTTGTCCGTGCATTGGTTGCTCCGCGCCGAAGCGAAATTGGGCTGGGCATTGCGAGAACGCGCTGAAGCTCGGATTTCGCTGATTGCGTGGACCGAGGAAGAACGATCGTTGTCCGTGCGCAGTTATCGTACGGGGCGTCCGCGTCAATCGCTGGCGTATCATCCTGGACCGTTACCGGACGTATTGCTCGAAAAAAGCGATGAATCTCGAGGGATTGAACACCCGATTGTCGGAATCTCATTGGCGGGGGCGACGGTGGCGCTCGTCTTGCTTCACGCCAATCCGTATACGCGCATTTTTGCGCTTCTTTTGCTCGTTGGCGGTTTGTCTACTCTATTTGCGTTTTTGCCGCGACGAACTTTACGCCGGCGGCTCGGACCTCCGCAACTCGACATCCACCCGGAAATCGTACGTGCTGGCGATACGCTGACCGTGTCCGTCGCATTTCGTCCCGCTCGTCCTGAGGTCTTGTCCGAATTGATATTTTCCGTGCACGCAACCGAAGTCGCCGCTCGACCTTCGAGTGAACCGGACGAACCCCGCATCTATCGACATTCGTTGCACGTCGAGCGACGTGCTGTCGATCGAGCCCGCCTGCAGCTCGACGGCGCGCGGGTCACGGTCATTCAGGAAAACTTTCAAATTCCCGAATCGGCACCGCCATCTTTTGGCGCTCCGCATAATGAACTGCGTTGGGAAATCACGGCAACGGTGCGTACAGCCGACCTTTTGATGTGGAAACAGTCGCGAAGAATTCTTGTGTTTCCAGCTGCTTGACGCATCTTCGCGCGAGACTCGCTTTCGAACGCGAAGTCAGCTATGGTGCGTGATGAGAGTGTTTTCGTGATCTGTCCCAATTGCCGCCAGGAAGCGCCGACGGTCGTGCGAGGTATACGTGCCTATTGTACGGCATGTGGAGCGCAACGATCGCTCATCGAAGACACGCCGGTCAACGTCGCCGGGCAACCTTCGAAAATTGGTGGAGGCGTCGCGACGGTTGCTGGTTTGTCTGTGCTTGTTGTTGGAAGCCTTTTGGCGTTGGCGATTGGGGCATTGTTGCAACTCCTCGTCCCTCCTGCCGGATGGATCGTTGGTGGGTTTCTCGAGGCAGTGACATTGTTCGTCGCGGCGATGTTGCTTTGGGGCGGCCGAGCGCTTTTCCTCAGTGGGGCAAAACGTGAACAAAACGCGCAGGAACAAGCAATTTTTGCCATTGCGCGTCGACGAGGCGGGTCGGTGACGGCGTCCGAGCTGGCGCAAGTATTATCGATCCCGGAATCGGAGGCGGACACAATGTTGACCGCCATGGCGAAACGGCCCGACGGTCAGGTATCTCTCGAATTGGATGATGATGGAACGCTTCGTTATGAGGTGCGAGATGCTCGTCTGCGTCGCGTGCGCGTAGGCGAGAAAAAGCGCGTACACACCGAAGCAACAACGCCAAATACGGTTATGGACGCGGAATTCGAGGAAGAAGCCGAAGAAGAGGCACGCGCCACAGAAAAACGCAATCGGCACTCGTGAACGTAGCGTCAGCTGTACCAGGGGCTACGCGCCCCTGGACCCGCGCCAGGACCAGTCCTGGACCTGACATTGGATCGACCGCGATGCGTTCGATCCAAAAGGGTTCAGCCTTCGAAAAGCTAAAGTTCGGAGGAAATCACCGGACTTGCTTTCAATTCGCGAGCGTACAATTCAACGGACCCGCTTTCAATTACGCAGAAAACGGGGGGTTTGGGGGGCAGAGCAGCCGGCTCGTCTTTTGGGCTTTGCACAAAAGACTTAAAGAGCCGCCTGCGAGCCCCCCATCGTCAACGGACCCGCTATCAATTCAACGGCTTTCTGCCAACCGCCCCAAAGCGCGTTCCATACGCACGAAAACTTCGCTCATCGTGTCTTCGTGAGGCAAGAACGTCAGGCGCAGGTGGTTTGTCCGGGGAATGTTGAAACCAGATCCTGGGACCACGAGCACGTGTTCGCTTTCGAGCAATTCCGCCGCAAATTGCGAATCGTTGAAATGCGGAATTTTGTGCGTGTCTATGGACGGGAAGGCATAAAGAGCGCCCGTTGGCGCGACGACGTGCATAAATTCGGACTGTTCGATGCCCTTCAGTAATGCGTGTCGTTGGCGGCCAAGTCGCCCGGTGTCCGCCGTGAGTTCGTAGATGCTTTGGTGACCGGTGAGTGCCGCTTGCACAGCCCATTGACTCGGCACGTTGGCGCATAGTCGTAGTGACGAGAGCACTTCGAGCCCTTCGAGGTAATCCTTGGCGTGATCTTTGGTTCCGGTGAAATACACCCAACCGGTGCGATATCCACAAGCTCGATGAACTTTGGAAAGACCACCGAACGTTGCGCATAACGTTCCTTCGACCAAAGAAGCCAAAGGCACGTGTTTGACTCCATCGTACAGAATGCGATCGTAAATTTCGTCAGCATATACGACGAGTTTGTGGCGTTCGGCCATTCGCACGAGTGATTCGAGCGCAGCTTTTGGATATACGGCGCCTGTGGGATTGTTGGGATTGATGATAACGATGGCCCGCGTCGCCGGCGTAATGAGCCGCTCGAGTTCTTCTGCATCAGGCACGAATCCATTTTCGGGTCGGCAGGGGTAATGCACTGCCCGGCCACCCGAAAGCGTGACGGCAGCGGTCCACAGTGGATAATCAGGCGCCGGCACGAGCACTTCTTCGCCCGGATTGAGCAGCGTTTCCATACACATGAGAATGAGTTCGGAACAACCATTGCCCATGAATACATCGTCGGCGGTTACTCCTGAAAGTCCACGCGATCGTGCATCGAGAGCAACGGCTTCGCGTGCTGGAACGATTCCCTTTTGATGCGTATATCCTTCGCTTTGGGCCAGGTTTTCAATCATGGCCAAACGAATCGCTTCGGGGGTACGAAAACCGAAAGGCGCCGGATTGCCGATATTCAGCTTGATGATTTCAAAACCCTGGCGTTCCAGTTCGAGCGCGCGTCGTGCCAAGGGGCCGCGAATTTCGTAACGAACGTTCTCGAGGTGATGGGCGCGTCGAAGAGTCGCCGGCGGGTGTGCCGAAGTCGGTCTGCTCATGAAGCGGGGATGTACTACATTTTTGGCTTTTGGCGAGAAAGAAAAAAAACGTCTTCCATCGACGTAGGTCAACACTTCACACTTGACGAAAAGGGTCTCTCGGGTGTCTGATGATGAGTTTGAGTCGGGCAAGGTTCCCGATCTCAGGCTTCAATTCTTAGGAGAGGGACGACTATGAACAGGTTGGCAAAGCTCTGTGGATTCGCGTTGGCGTACGCGCTCATTGGCTGCGGGAGCGAGGATTACGATCCGGCATTACTCGAGCAATACCGCACGGCCATTCCGAAAGAAACTCAACTTGCAGCATCCGCCCCCAAAGCATCGATTCAAGCCATCGTCGGCGATCCGGCCATGCTTCCTGGAGGTTCGCAAGACATCGTGCTCGGAGTCAATGGTTCCGTGGGCGGAATCGTCGATACGATGAACGCCATCGTCGCTACGGAGCCGACGATTTACAACAGCGAAACCAAAGAATTCGTGTGGGGCCCCTTTCCGAATGACGACGGCGTGGGGACGATTGCGGCATACATCAAGGATGAAGGCGAAGGAGCAGAATTCCGTTATGCGTATGCTTTGCTTCGCGGCGTGGACCAGGACTTGGCAAAAATGTCGCCGGTCATTTGGGGTGGCGCGACGCCGGATCCTGATACGAAGGATCACGGCGCGGGGGTGACTTTATGGGATTTCGAGGCGAATTTTGCATTTGAAACGGCCAACAATCCCGATGTTGCAAATACGCCGCTCGATCGGGGACGGTTTGTCGCGGTATACGCAAAAGGGAAGAACGACAAGGGTGACTTTGGTTTCGTCTTGGCCGCATTGCGTAAATTCGTTCCCAAAGACAAGCCGATGAACACGCCCGCGGACCTCGATTACTTCTACGGGCAATTCAAGGACGCGACGAATCAAATGGATTTCGTCGACTTTGGGGGCAACATTGACATTTCGGACGATCCCGCAAAGGCATTACCGGAAAACCTCAGCGTGCACCTTGCATTCTTCAATGAAGGTACCGGTCGGGGCGAAGCCATGGCGTCAGGCGGAGATCTTACAATGGGTCAATCCGCAGACATCGTCGAATGCTGGGACAAGTCGATTTCGCAAAGGTACTTGAGTTTCGGCTCGTCCACGAATGGTACGCCCGATGGCGCTCCAGCAATCGAAGGCGACGTTGCTGAGTGCGGGTATTTCCAAAAAAGTCTCAAAGAGCTAGGTGTCCCTTCGCTAGCTGACGTCGATCCCGCGCTCAAAGCGTCGCTCGACGACGTTGCGACAAACGGCATTCCCAAGTAAACCGATCAGGTTATCTCCGAAATGCGTCAACGTTGGGCAACTCGACCCGACGTTGACGCATTGTCCGGCGTGGGCATGGGGCGATGGATTCCCGCATTCTCGTTTCGCTCACGCCGCGCCTCTTGTATTTCTTTCAATTGCCGAAGCAATACGTGATCCGGGCCGGAGCGTTCGAAGTGGTCGGCACTAAGAATGGCCAAACCCGTACTGACCACGACGATAATGATGGCTTCCAGGTTTTTCTTGACAACATTTCGTGGATTCATGCGCAAGGGATATCGCAATGCGCGTGCCACGAGTCCCGGCGAGTCATGGATGGCGTAGCTGCGGAAATTGCACTGAGTCATCAATAAAGAAGCGGATTGAAGCTGGAGGCTGGAACCTCCATGCCTGAGGGCTGGAACCTCCATTCGGTGAATGCAACCTCCATTCAAACGGCGGCCACCGCACAAAAGTATGCGATTTTGGCGACAAGTCGACATATCTCGACTGGCATGTGATTTGCTCATAGATCGAGACACACGGCACAACACTTACCGTAGGAGGATGTCATGGCATTGCAACGAATGGTCGAGATGGTTTCGCGTTTTGGACTTCAAGGTGCGCTGCTCGTTTCGGTGATGGCACTTCCGGCTTGCGGTGGTGAATTGAATGAGGTGGACGACGAAGAGGTGGCGGAGGTTGAACAGGCGACGGGCTATACCGGTAACAACAACCTTTGGCCTGGCGCAATTGAAGCCGAGCCATTAAAGCGCAGTAATTTGAACGCGAATGGCATCACGTCCCCCAGCAATGCCGATCCGCTCCCGCTTTGTACGAACGGAACGATCACTTCCAGTGGCTGTACGTTAAAAGCGGAATGGAAAGCTTGGCTGAATGCAGATGAAGAACATCGCGTGCCGATGATGCAAGCCATCGCCAAATGCGCTGTCGAGTCGACGTTTACCATCGTGGATTCGAGCGGTACTTTTTCGTTTCCGGGACAATGGCCGCTGTATCCATCGTGGAAAAACAATCGCCTGAATGGCCAAAACAAACGCGAGCGTGTCAGCTCATGTATCCTCTCGCTGCTCAATGGCAACAACGCGACGATCGCTCTGTGCATCGTTGGCCCGGGGGGATCACCGTTCAGCGACGCATGTTCCGATCCAAACATGACGCTGCGCGAAGGCGGCTTTTTTGGTGACCTTTTTGCCGCAACACCGACCGCTTACGTCGCGGGCCCGGACACAGCGGATCCAGTCGACTCGGGTCGTGCGTGTTTCGCCACGGAAGGGAATTTCTGCTGTAGCGAAGCGGATACGGCGTGCCCGCAACGCATCGTTCTTGCGGGCGCGATTTTAGGTTCGCCCGATCAAAACTTCGCGAACAAAAGGTGCAATGCACCGCTCGTGAATTCCGGTGGCAATTATTATTGCCCGTCGTTTTTCTCGACGCGGGAGCCGGGACGCAGCTACACGAACGTATTCACAACCTTCGTTCCCGCTCCCTAAAAAACCAGACACTGCTCATCCACTCGAGCGGCTTGCCTACTTCCCATGAAGCATGCGCTCGACTCGCCCAGCAACATCGCCATAACGTCGCTTTAGATTCGCGTTCCCGGCGAATGCACGAGCCAAACTTTCCTTGGCCAGCTCGAGTTCCGCTTTTGCATTGGCGGGCTCGACTTTTGCCTTGTGGAAATGCAATGCCCCCAGGCCTGCCAACGCGCGTGGCAGGCCTGGGGCAACGTTTAGCGCTTGCTTGATGGCCCGAAGTCCTTCCTCGACGATAACACTGCGCAAATCCTTCGAATCATTACTCACGCCCAATGCTTCCGCTTGACGAAGACAAACCAGGGCAGTCGTCGAGCAAATGTCCGCACGATTAGGAGCCTTTTGCATTGCTGCCAAGGAAAGTTGGCGTGCTTGTTCGAGCATGGGGAGAAAGGGTTGCGAAGTTTGTTCGGCCCATTCGGCCCGCGTGACGATCAATTCTGCCGCGACGCTCATGCAGTCCGCATTGCCCGGCTGAACCTTCTGACAAGTGGTAATCGAGCGAATCCCCTCTTCAATACTCGGCTGCGGATTGATTCCACGTAATTGTTCGTGGCTCGCGAGCAATTGATACGCTCGCGCCAGATCGCGATAGGCCACCAAGAGTGTCGAATCGATGGCCAGAAGGGACTTGAAACGCTCAATGGCTTGCTTCGCTGACTCCCTTCCGTCTTCGCCCACCTCAAGTCGATAGGACGCAATCATCGCAAACGCCACCCCTGCGTTCCCGCATGCCAACGGATGCGTGCTATTTATTCGTAATACGCGATCCGTCATTTTTACCGCTTCAGTCAACATCTCTTCCGGATTCTCGCCGTGGTCGAACTTCCACTCGGCCAATTCCGTCAACCAAGCCGCAGTATTGTTGTATGCCATGAGGTATCCTTCGTCGAGCTGAAACGCTTTTCGTGTCGTTGTAATAGCTCGTTCAAACGGTTCCCGTGGATCCTCGTTCCGACGTTTCTTGATGATTGCGTTCAACGCAAATGCATAACCGTAATCATTTAGTGCCCATGGAAACTTGGGATTCAAACGAAGCGATTCTTCCATGTGAACGATAGCCTGATCCAGAAGCGTACCTACAGAGTCACCTCGTTCTTGCAAGTATTCAGCGAGTCTTAGATACCCAACTCCAATAACCTCCTGCGCATACGCATCCGCTGGATTCGCTGCTATTGCCTTCTTCCCATTCTCAATCTGTCCGCGAAAATATTTCTCGACATCCTCACGTGGCGCCCCATGCCCCTGCACATATTGCGCCTGGAAAAAATACGCAAACGCCTTTTTCGTATGCCCGTACGATTCCTTCGGCGCAGCGATCAATGACTTGTCCGCCGCAACCAACGCCTTTTCCAGCTTCAGCTTCGGATCGCGACCTCGATACAGGTTCATCTCCTCTTGCCGAATCCACGCCTCCGCTAATGCCTCGTACACTTGATGATCACTACGCCCAATGTCGGCCGCTTGCTCGTAATGCACGACAGCCGCCCTAAAATCGTGCTCGGCCTTGTCATTGTCGCCCTTGTCTTTTGCATCGAGCGCTCGCGCCAAATACACATCCCCCTCGAGTTTCGCCGCTTCGTACAACCAAGGCGTCGTACGCAATGCAATAGCCGCCTGCGCGAGCGCCTCGTCATCACGACGATGATAGAAATGAATCAAGCCCTCCAGGTAACTGGCCGATACCGTCGGCAAACCTCGACAACGTTCCAAATGTGCCAGCGCCGGAGCAAGGTATTCAGCATCGAGTTCTTGTTTACGTTTCGCAAAATACGACGCATCGCCACTCTTGCGCGCATCTTCAAGCGCCCGGCTATACAATTCACCAAGCGCTCGCCCCAAACCGTAATCGAGTTCCGGCTCTTGAATGCCGCGGGCTCGCGCCAATTCAAATTCTTTACGCGCCAATTCCCATTCTTCGAGCGCCAAATGACCGCGCCCCAATGCATAATGATCAAAACCGGCGCCAAGGTCAGCGAATGAACGCATTTCCGTTTCGATGCCCGCCATTCGTTCCCGTACAATCGCCTTTTCCGCCGTGGTATCATGCAGCGGAACCAAATGCGCCGTACGGACGAGCCAATCGAGATCCTTGACCGCCGCCCCAAGCTTTTTTCCGAGTTCCGCACGCTTTTGCGCAATCTGTTCCTGCCGAGCATTCGTAATGGCCGTGTTGACACCGTATCCCGTAAAAGCAAACAAACTGACGACCAAGGCAATTACCACAAAAGCCATGGGTTTGTTACGTTTGCCCCGCCAATACAAACGCTCGGGTAAGCTCAAACGACGCGCCAATACTTTTTCGCGACTCAGATATCGTTCAAGGTCATCCGCCAATTCGGCCGCCGATGTATACCTTCGATGCGGTTCTTTCGCCAAACACTTGATCACGATGGTATCGAGCGCTTGTGGAATTTCCGGATTCTTTACACGTAAAGGCACCGGATCCTCAATGAGCACCTTCAATACGACGTTCATGGCATTCGCATCGACAAACGGGGGCGCCC
>JANORL010000659.1:0-4890 GCA_031415295.1 Polyangiaceae bacterium
ATCCTCGGTGTAGATGGCGGGTTGCGGGACGAAACCATGAGACTTGTCGTCGAAAATTTCCTGGGATTGCAAAAGCTCGACTGGTCGCTGGGGGAGTCGAACAAGCCATGTTGAAGCGACTCGAAATGAATCACGTCGGCCCAACGAGCCATCTTGGTCCCATCGATTTCGGCCCACGTTTGAATTTGCTTACCGGGGACAACGGTCTGGGTAAAAGCTTCGTTCTCGACGTTGCCTGGTGGACACTCACGGGCACATGGCCGGGTCGCGCAGCTTGGCCGCGAGAGACGAGTTCGCGCGACCAGCCGGCGAAACTAAAAGCGATTGTCGAAGGGAAAACCACCGATTGTCCCGTGGATGCGCATTACGATCACGATACTTCGAGCTGGGTCATCGGCGGTGGACGACCAGCCATGCCGGGTCTCGTCTTGTATTTTCGGGTCGATGGCCGCTTCTCTTTATGGGATCCCGCTCAACATTATTGGCGACGGAACAAGGTCAAACGGGTGGAGGATCCGAATCGCCCCGACGCTCTGCATTTGGGGCCGGACGAAGTATGGAATTCGCATCAATCCGCGGACGGAAAAACAATTTGTCGAGGGCTCATTGAAGATTGGGTCACCTGGCAACAAAAGAAGAACCACGAGTTCAACCTGTTGCAGGATGTGCTCCGTCGACTTTCGCCTGGCCCGCGGGAGCAACTCGAGATTGGCGACGTTCTGCCCCCCTACATGCTTGATCGTGAAGATGCGCGGGAGCACCCTACCCTCGAGCTTTCTTATGGCCGGACTCCCGTGATGCTCGCGTCCGCAGCCATGAAAAGAGTTCTTGCGCTTTCGTATCTGCTTGTCTGGGCGTGGCAAGGGCATCAAAACGCCTCGGCAGCCTTGAGACAACCACCAGAAAAACGACTGGTGATCCTGTTCGACGAACCCGAGACGCATTTACATCCGCAATGGCAAAGGCGGCTGCTTCCGGCATTGATGCATGTCGCCAGCTCTTTGGGAAACGAACACCAAATCATCGTCAGCACCCACGCACCGCTCGTGCTCGCGTCCGTCGAAAACGAATTCGACGACACGCGCGACCGGCTCTTTCATTTCGAGCTCGACGGTGGGCCGCATATCGACAATGTGCCATTCATCAAATACGGAGACGTCGTCGGTTGGCTCACGTCACCTATTTTTGGGCTCGATCAAGCGCGTTCTATTGAAGCGGAGGAAGCCATCGATGCCGCACGGCGCTTCTTGCGCGGCGAAGAAGCGACGAATCGTGAGGGATTGCGGACGAAGGATGAAATTGATGCGCGTTTGCGTCAAGTCCTAGGAGGAACCGATCCATTTTGGCCCCGTTGGATTGTCAAAACGGTGCCCTCGTGATTCGTGTTGACAGAACCGACGCGCCGCCCTTGTTCAACGAGAAGTGTCGAACGCCCGGAAACGAATGGCTCACCGAAAATCCTCAGGCGGAACGGCCATATCCTTATTGGCGCGTATTCGACAAAGAGCTACGAGACGCGTTTCATGGTCGTTGCTCGTATCTGGGTCTCTACATTGCCACGGGAACATGCGACCATTTCAAGTCCTTCAAGGGCTCGGGTGGGCATGCTCTCGCGTACGAATGGAGCAACTATCGATACAGCGATCAAGCCGTGAACAGTGGGAAAAAGCCAGCCTGGGACGGTCGACTCGTGGATCCGTTCGATGTGGACGACGAATGGTTCGAGGTGTTGCTGCCGTCGTGCGAATTCAAGATCATCGAAAAAAAGATACCTCGCGACCCGCCCGAGTTGCTGGAAAATGTCCGGTTTACGGTGGAGAAGCTTGGTTTGAAGAGTGAGCGAATTACGCGGCTTCGTTCGGAATGGTTTCGGCGGTATGAAGAAAACGAAGTAACCCTCGACGGACTGTATCGATTTGCGCCTTTGGTGGCGCGCGCGGTGAGGAAGAAGAAGTCGCAGGAGGCATCCAAAACGTCGCCTTCCCAATCAGATACCCCATCGAATGACCCGACGACGTGTGTGCGTTTGGAGAATGACGCCGAACGAACGGATGTCTGATCGGCTCGGTAAAACGAAAAAGTGGGCGCCCAAAGGCACGTCCGCCGTCCCCCGTCTCCCGTCCCACGTCTGCCGTGCTCGTGCTCGTGCTCGTGCTCGTGCTCCAGATCCGGAATGTGCACGTGCACGCGCACGAAGGACGAAGGACGAAGGACGTAGCGTTCACCCCTCATCCACCACAATCCCCAACCTATCCGCGAAAAACGTATACGCTGTGCGCATGTCGGCTTCGCGGTCGCGCAGTTCGAATGGGGGGACCAAGTTCTGTTTGTCGAAGTCGTTCGGCAAGGGTTCGCCCGTTTTGAGGGACGCTTGCCACAATTCAAAATGTTTGCGTTCGAGGCCGACGCCAGTGAGGCCGCGGTTGGTGGTGAACGCGATGCGGCCGTTCTTGTCGTACCAGGTGTTTTTCTCGTATTCGCGCAGCACCGGGAATTGCGTGCGGTAGATGGTGCACAGTTCGTCGATGGTGAGCTTTAATTCGAGGGCGGCCAAGGCATCGATTTCGACGAGGGCCCAGCGGCGTTCGAAGTGGTTACGCAAGGCGCAATGGCGGTGCCATTTCGTTGTTGCGGCGGGCCATGTGCCAAGGCGCGGGTCGACGATGGACCAACCGGGCGCCGAAGCGACTTGGGGCCAGACTTCGTTCCACAGATCGGCGTAATGGCTTGTCAAGCAGTTGAGGCGAAGAGCGCGGGTGGCGAGCGCGTCGGCAGTGGATCCGGAAGAGTTCTTTACGATAGGTAAGAACTTCGCTTCGCCAACGGTGACATGCCCCGATCCTTTAACGCGCACAAGATAATCCAATACCAATGAGCACCAAAATGCGCTGTTGGTTGTGAGAACCTTGTTTGTAGGAAATACGAAGGAAACGACGGTGTTGATATGTGCAACGTGCGGAGGCACGATTGCCGACACAAGTGAGCGCTCGCCGGTCAACGGAATCATGTGTCGATGGACGTGTCGATAAAATTGAAGAGACGAGCGACCACCAAATTTGGGAAGACGGGAGCTGTAGTCTTTCTCCAGACCCGCGGGAACGTAATTCGTCCTCGGCAGGTAATGGTCAGGCATCGCGTCGAGCATGATGCTATCAAACGCGTTCTTCGTTGTGCATACCTCTCGCGGTGTCTTGTTGAATGGATTTCCAACATAAAAGTGCGGACCGCTCAAAATCAGTTGGTCGATTCCACTCGGAAACTGCGTATTGCGGCGGATTGTGCCATCGCGTTGTGCGCCAGTCTCGTCCAACATTGCCGTTCCGAAAACGTGTTCACCAAGGTCACGAAGTCTCGCTGGATACGCCGCGATCTTTGCAAGTACCGCCAAAACCTGCTCGCTATGTACAAGCGCAAGGCGTGCCTCCATTACCGGCGTGCCGGGTCGGTCAAACAATTTCGTAAAGAGCTCGAGTTCATTATATCCGATAGGGATTATCCGGTCCCGATGTGCTCGCGTTTCAAATGCTCCACTATCAGACTTGATCCCTGGCACAACTCCTTGGCCATCATGCCGAATGGATTCATCGACTGTAAATGGATGGAAAACATTTGCACAAACCAGAAAGCTAGGAATTGCCTGCGATCTGGCGCGCGAAACGCTCATCGCATACGGACGCACGTTACCGATGTCGGCGAAGAGGTGCAGCTCATTTCTGAACCGTACTATCAGCGTAGCACGCTCATAGAATGACCGTCGAAGCATTCCCCCGCTTGGATCATCCAAGAGACCTTCTTGATGGATCAATGCGACGATACCAGCGACTGCACCGATCCGCCACCCCTGCACAAGAAACACCTTGTAAAGATTGCTCTGTACGCCAGCGAGAAGTGGATAATAACCAGGCGCGGAGACAAATCCCTTTGAACCATTGACATGACCAAGCTCCTCGAAATATTCGCGCGTTTTCTGCTCGTTCACGAGCAATATTTTGCGTCGCTTGGCTATGTCACTTGCACTCAACCCATCCAGCCCAATCCTCGGATCCATCTCCTCCAGAATGCCCTGCTCGTTCCATTGAAGCTTAATCCACGGCGGATTGCCCACCACCAAGTCAAACCCGCCGCCGTTAACAAAAACCTCCGGAAACGTCAATTCCCAATGCAACGGCCGCAATCGCACACACGCTTGATCCACCGCTGACAAAAGCGTCGCCTTTTCCTTCGCCGGTCCCTCCTCCGCGTCGTCCTCCGCGTCCGTCGGCCATATCGAAAGCTGCCCCAACTCCACCGCCGCCACGCCCTCCACCCCGAGCGCTTCTTCCAATGCCCGCAACCACGCCTCCCGCTTCGGCAATAGCGCCGCATGCTCCAGCGGAAACGCCCACAACGCCGACCACAAGTGCATCACCCGCTCGAGGCGCGTGTACGCTTTGCCCGGCAGTTTTAACGTCGCCAGCATCTCCGCCCGCTTTTCGAGCGATGGCAGCTTCTTTTCGGGCTCCTCCATGCCCCATACCAACGCTGCCGAGGGCGTGCACGCATCGAGCATTCGTTGCCGCTCGTGCATATATTCCGCATAAAGAACATCCACGCGCGCCGATAACGCTTGCAATCGAAGCACGTCCACCCCGCCCCATGGCTCCTCGATATCCTTGCGCCACGCCTTTAATCGCGTCACCGCGTCCGGTGCCAATTCCGCCACGACCTTGTCCCCCTCGAATGGAGACATCCCCGCATCCGGCACCAAAAAATGCCACACACTGCCCGCAGGACGCGCCCCTATCAAAATGTCTTTCGCTTCGACTTTCCGCGGTGGCCGTCGATGATGCCGCGGCAATTTCAATTCCGTCGCGAGTTTCTTCAGCGCCTTCACCACTTCTTTCGTTTGCG
>JANORL010000660.1:0-24962 GCA_031415295.1 Polyangiaceae bacterium
CGATTTTGTTTCCCGATTTTGCCAGACCGCCTGCTTCGTACGCGGATGCCAAACGTAAACGTCGTGGTGAATTGGAATCGTTTATCCGAGCGCGCATCGACAAACGCAATGGTCCAGAAGCGACGGTATTTGGAACGGGACCTCATGCAGGAAAGTCGCTAGCCACAGTGGCCAAAGAACAAGGTATACCCTTTGAACGCGTATTGATCGATTTGGGACCCAATGGCGCCGAAGCTGCTTATTTCGTCATGGATGAAGCCGTCGTCGAACGATTGTATGTCGATCCTTTCGTCATGCTGGGTACGGACGGTGGCGGCGGCGGTCGACATCCGCGCGGGTTTGGAGCGTTTGCCCGAATCCTCGATGAATACGTGGGCAAACGCCAATTGCTCACGCTCGAAGAAGCCGTACGTAAAATGACGTCGCTTCCCGCAGAAACATTGGGTTTGTCGGGTGCACGGGGTTGTGTTGCTACAGATTGCGCAGCGGACGTTCTCGTTTTCGATCCCGCAAGCATCCGCGTTCGAGCCGATTTCAGCGCACCGCATCGATTGGCCACCGGAATGCGGTTCGTCATCGTCAATGGCATCGTCGAACGAGACAACGAACGCGCGACGCAAGGACGCGGTGGAAAAGCGTTGCGATTCAAAGCTCGTACAAGCCCTTGAACCAGGAAACCTGCGCGAGCCAAGCATCGGCGTGCTACGCCTGCACTCATGCGCCCGAAGGCGGCCCTCGTGCTCGGCGTTCTTGGTATGTGCGTAACGCAAGCAAATGCGCGCACGCCATCGCCTGTGACGTCACCCGCACTGCCAACGTATGAAGCGCAAACATCCGGTGGCGTCGTCACCCTGAAGTCACCGGGCCCTGACGCGATTCTCGTCCGCGAAGGCAGCTTCACGATGGGTTCGTCCGCGGATGACATCGCCCTTGCCCGCACGCTCTGCGCGGGCGAACCGATGGGCCAAAACTGCTCCGATTTTCGGTTTGTCGAGGAATACCCCGCGCACGAAGTGTTCTTGTCGGATTTTTGGATGGACCGCACGGAAGTCACCGTCACGCAGTACCGACGCTGCGTCTCAGCAGGCCAGTGCCTCGAACCGCCTTACGCATCGGGAGCATCGCGTTTTGATCAACCCGACTTTCCTGTCGTGATGGTGAACTGGTTCGATGCGACAAACTACTGCACGTGGGCTGGTGGTCGATTGCCAACGGAAGCCGAGTGGGAACGCGCTGCACGAGGGCTCAAGGGACGTCGTTTTCCATGGGGAAACGTCTACAACAGCGGGTTGACCAACCACGGCAAGGTGCTCGGCGAAGTGATGCACAATCGGGTTCTGTGGGCCGTGTGGTCTCCCGCTGAAGAATCCGACGACAGCGATGGTTTTTTGGAAGTCGCGCCCATCGCATCCTTTCGTGACGGACGAACGCCCGACGGATTTTACGACCTTGCGGGCAACGTGGAGGAGTGGGTTTTCGACAGCTTTCAGCCGCAATATCCTGAAGGAAGCGTCGTGAATCCGCGTGGCCCAGAGCAAGGCGTAGGTCGAGTTTTGCGCGGAGGAAGTTTCATGCACGGCCGGCATCAATTGCGCACGACTGCCCGTCACTTCGACCAGCCTTCGATGCGCCGACCTTGGCGCGGATTCCGTTGCGTCCGTTCTCCATGATGCTTCGGATGCTTCGTTTGCAACTCGTTTGGCACGTCGTCGAACGGGCGATCATAGTGCCAGCGTGAAGATTGCTCACCTGTCGGATCTGCACCTGCTCGACCTTGAAGGCGCCGTCCCCATGCGGCTCTTCAACAAGCGCATCACGGGCTACATGAACTTGCGGTTTCACCGAAAGTCGGTGCACAAACCTTTTGCGGTCGAAGCTTGTTTACGCGAGATCCGCAAGATCGGCGTCGATCATGTGGTCATCACGGGCGACGTCTCGAACTTGGCGCTGGAGCGTGAATTCGAACTCGTACGCACCGTGCTCGATCGCGAACTCGGCATGTCGCCGGATCAAGTGAGCATGGTGCCGGGCAATCACGACACGTACACGCGTGGATCGTTTCGCACGAAGCGATTCGCGAACACGTTCGCAACGTGTTTGAAGAGCGATCTCGATGTTGCCGATGGGCCCTTTCCGTACGTACGACTGCGCGGTCCTGTTGCGCTGATCGGTTTGTCCACGGCGGTGCCTCGACCGCCGCTCGTGGCGGCTGGTGAATTTGGACGCGTGCAGCTCGAAGGTTTGGCTCGGCTACTCGAACACCCCGAGGTTCGGTCACGTACGCCAGTGATCCTGCAACATCATCCCTGGCACAACCCACCCGAACGATTGCGCCGGTTGCTCGAAGGATTGTACGACGCCGAAAAACAAGCGGACTTGTTGCAACATGTTGAACGCGGGCTGTTGCTTCACGGACATTTGCATCGGCGCGTTCACCGAATGTTGCGCACGCGGGCCGGCCACATCGACGCTGTGGGAGCAACGAGCGCATCGCTGTTGCACGAGCGTGAAGATCGTATGGCTGGATTCAACGTGTACGAGATCGATGGAAGTGGCGCGATACGCGACATTTCATCGCGTCGGTACGATTCCGAGCGGGGTGTGTTCGAAGACGTCGCGATTCCGACGTCATGACCTGCGTCGACGAGCGGAAACGCTACTGAAGATGGGGGAGAAGATGGATGTTTGAGAAGACGCGAATCGCCTACACGCGAACCACGTTGACAGCTTGGAGACCCTTGGGTCCTTCGATGATCTCGAACTGCACTGGCTCGTCTTCAACGAGACGACGACGCCCATCACCGCTGATTTGCGAATAGTGGACGAAGACATCGGCGCCTGTGTCCTGCTTGATGAATCCCCAGCCCTTCTCGTCGTTGAACCACTTCACTTTGCCTTCGGCCATGACTCCTCCACATTGACGCTCACCGGCATAATTACGCGACGCTTCCATTGGATTCATCCACGCAACGTCCCGCGGCGAACGGCGCCAAGGTAGACGCGCGCTCAGGCAACCGTCAAGCTTGGCCCCAAAACGCTGAGGCGTGAGATGCCTTGCCGCTTCAAGCATTGCTCGGACTGCGAAACCAAACACGCATTGCAGACACCTGATCTGTAAAGCCCCCTTCGCGTCTGACACGAAAATGACGAACAAATCGGCGTAACTTGATCAGTGCATGAGTCGGCACGGGTCTCGCATAGGGCGACGGTATGGGGATTCTTTTTACCGATGTCGATACTGGCAAAGAACGTATCGACGCCGCCTCGTGCCAAGGTGGAGCCCGTCCGTACGCTTACGCATCGCGTGATCCACGAGCGCTGCGCATCCTCGCAAAAACGATCTACCGCGAGATGCGCACTGCAGGCCTGACGGAAGAGGACTTGATGTCCGTCGCCAGTGAAATGTTGAGTCTCGTGGCCGTCGACATGAAGGATCGGCGTAGTGCTGCTGAAACGCAGGGGACTGCGTCTGTCGTGACGAGCCGCTAAGATCGTGTTGAGCAGGCTGCCGCGAGCGTTATGAAGTTAGGGGCGGCGGAAGCGTACATCGTTGAGCAAGCCCGACCGACGATTCACAACGCAGCAGCCTGATCAACACCATCTTCCCGCCCTGGGCGCAATCGGTCGCCCTTGACGTTGACACGACGGTCCGGCCTTGCTCGTATTGCCTCTGAATCGCCATTTATGGCCATACCGACAGGCGCGGTCCGAGCGGAATGATTTTTTCGGTCATCATCAGCGAGAAGGGGGGCGCCGAACGCCGCGAACCCTTCGAACGCACGGAAGTCAACGTCGGGCGCGTGCAAGGCAACGACCTGATGCTGCCCAAGGGAAACGTGTCGAAGAGGCACGCGCGGCTGCTCTTCCGCGATGGGCGCTTCATCGTAACGGACCTCAAGAGTACGAACGGCACGTACGTCAACGGCCGCAAGATCACGCAAGCGACCATTGTTCGTGAAGGCGACAAGATCTACGTCGGGGATTTCGTTTTACGGATCGAAGCGAGCGCAGGCGAAGCCAAACCGGAATTGCCGAAATCCCAGGCAACGGATGGGGACATGGCCGCAATTCCGTCGTCGTCCCCGGACGAACCGCGATCTCTGTCCGATCGCAAAGACGACGAAGTTCCGAGTGAACGAGATGTGTCGTCTGCTGGAGCCATCGTTCCGGGCCCACCGCGCCTACCAAGCACAACGGTAAAACAGTCGTCCGCGTTTTCGGGTCCGCCAACAATTTCACCCCTCCCGATCACGACGCCAACGCCTCCGCCACACGTTGCGACGAGTGCAATAAAGACAAACTCGAGCCTTCCTCCGCATGCGAACCTTACGCCGACGCCTCCTCCGCCACGGGACGTGCGTATTTCGTCACACCCACCGGGGGCGCGTGAATCGAGCCTAGGTGGCGCACGTACCTACCGCACGACCATCGCGTACCTCATCGAGCGTGCCGGAGAATCGTTCGATTTCGGCCAACTCTCGTCGAACGAACCGTTGGATCCGGGCGTGTCTGGGCGCCTCACGAGTGTCCTTCAGGAACTCGCGACACAGCTGAAAGCAGCGGGTCAGGTTCCGGAGTCGATCACGATCGAGCAGCTCGTTGCCGATGCAAAACGCGATGTCGTGGAAATCGGACCACTCGGACCACTCGGGCCGCTGCTCCTCGATGACGACGTTACGGAGATCTACATCGAGAGTGCCGAGCGTGTTTTGGCGTTCCGGAAGAGCCGTCGAACGCCGACGATTATTCTGCGTGTCAACGAAAAGACCATCGCGCGAGCTCTGGAACGGCTGTCCAAAGAAAAAGACACCGAGCCGTTGGTCTTGACCAACCCAACGTACGATCGCCGATTGAGCACGGGTCTTCACATGCTGGCGTCATCGCCGTTGAAACGAGCTCGAGGCAGCGTCGTCGTCTTGCGTAAACCGCAACGAGGCGAAAACGCAGTGCTTGAAGATCTCGTACGAAACGGAATGATCTCGCAAGCGATGGCCACGTTTCTGTCTTGGTCCGTCGCGGTACGTGCCAACGTGCTCGTCGTCGGTTCTCCTGGATCCGCTCATGGGTCGCTCATGTCAGCGCTGGTGAACACGGCCTCCGCGGACGAACGCATCCTGGTGTTGCAAGACGACGAACCCATCGCCGTACAACATCCGAACGCGCTTACGTTGCCTGTCCCCTCGGGGTCCAGCGATGCCGTGATCAAAGCCAATGCAGTGATGCACATGGGCCCGGATCGACTCGTCTTTAACGGCCTTGGTGGTACCGCCATCGACGTCATCAGCGCGCAGAACGAAAGTGGTGGTTGTCTTGTCGCGTCGACCCGGGCGCTCACGTTGCGCGATGCGCTCGGGCGTTTGCCCATGGACTTGATGCGCAAACATGCGGGCATGACGGTCGACACGGCGCGTGAATGTCTTGCCAACAGTTTTCACGTGGTGATCGAAGTTGCGCGTATGGGCGACGGTCGATCGCGTGTGTTGCGAATCTCGGAGCTACGAATGGAAGGTGGGGCGCTCGTGCCCCGCGACATCTTCGTGTTCAACATCGAGCGGACGGGACCGACGGGACCGATCGACGGCAACCACTACCCGACGGGCAACGTGCCAACTCTCGTGGAAGATCTCGCGACTCGGGGCGTGGTGCTCGACAACCAGCTCTTCCGCCGCAATCCGGGAAAGTGAATGTTTGACATTCCCTCGACGAGACTCGGCAACACACGATTGTTACGCTAAGTTAGGTTTTGATTGGGTAATCCAGTCGAATCCCTCTCCATCGACGACAACGAACCATGGCGATTCGCACCATTCTGCACTACCCGGACCCTCGATTGCGCCAGAAGGCGCTGCCCGTGACACAAGTCACGCCCGACATCGAGAAGCTGATCGACGATATGGCCGAGACCATGTACGCGGCGCCTGGCGTGGGCCTCGCTGCGACGCAAATCGGCGAAGCTCATCGGATTTTTATCGTCGACATCGCAGCCGAGGACGAACCCAGCAACTTGATGGTGTTCATCAACCCGGAGATTGTCACGACAGACGGCTCGCAAACCGGTGCAGAAGGATGCTTGTCATTTCCTGGGGTGACGGAAGACGTGAAACGCGCAGCCAACGTATCGGTCCGGGCGATGGATCGTAGCGGCAAACAGTTTGAGCTCGCAGCAGATGGGCTCCTCGCTGTCGCCGTCCAGCATGAACTCGATCATCTCGAGGGCACACTCATGATTGATCGCGTGGGTATGCTGAAGAAGCGCATCATCCAGCGCAAAATGCAAAAACGCGCGGACGCGTAAAAAAATGTGACGAGACGTTTGTCTCGGCCTTCCTACGACCTGCCCGTATTACAACGACAAACTCAACGCGGCGGGAACGATAACGGCCCGCTGACGTACGCATCGCGACCGCACAGAACCCACGACGGGTCGACGATGCGTGGCGCTTCGCTTGGAGTATCCGGCCCGGCCCAATCAACCGCACCTGGACGACCTCGAGGCCCGAGCAGAATGGGCGCGATGAACGCGTGTAGTTCGTCCGCAAGCCGTGAGGCCAACAGACTCCCAGCAAGCTCGGCTCCGCCCTCCACGAGGATGGACACGAGGCCTTGTTCGGCGAGGACGCGTAACGCAGCGCCAACATCGACACGGCCTTCGGCAGAATTCGGTACGCGAAGCACGACGCATCCAGCATCGACGAGCACCTGTTCTTGAGACGCTGGAGCGCTTTCACCTGCGAGCACCCAAGTGGGCACTTGCGTCGCAGTTTGCACGAGTCGGCTATGCGCGGGGATGCGCAAGCGCGTATCGAACACGATGCGCGTGGGACAACGTCCGGGATCGGCAACGTTCTGCCCACGCACCGTGAGGCGCGGATCATCGGCCAGCGCGGTTCCAATACCTACGGCAACGCCATCGTGCTGGGCACGTAACTCTTGGACCTTGGCGCGAGCTTCCGGCCCCGTCACCCACTTCGAGGCACCGCTTCGCGTAGCGATACGACCATCGAGCGACAGCGCGAGTTTCAACGAAACGTACGGCAACCCTTGCGTGATGAACTTGGTCCACGGCGCAATGACCGCTCGAGCTTCGGCATCGGCGATACCAACGTCGACGATGATCCCGGCTTGTCTCAGAATCGCGATGCCGCCACCTTCGACGTTGGGGTTTGGATCGACGCACCCAACGACGACGCGTCGCACACCCGAACGCATTATCGTTTCGACACACGGCGGGGTTCGTCCGTGATGGTTGCACGGTTCGAGCGTGACGTAGAGCGTCGCTCCACGCGATGCATCTCCAGCACGTCGCAACGCAGCAACTTCGGCGTGCTCCTCGCCTACCCGTAGATGATGGGTCGCAACGACCATCTCACCGCTGTCGGCAACGATGACTGCACCTACGGGCGGATTGGGTGACGGCAGCGCCTTTCTCGCCTCTTCGAGAGCGAGGCGCATCATGGCGATGTCAAAATCGGGATCAGCGGCAGTCATATCCTCAGCCCGGATCTACTAGGGCGCCTTGGCCTTCACAAGCTTGCCGAGTTCACGCATGAACTCGTCCACGTCGCGGAACGAGCGATAGACGCTCGCAAAACGGACATAAGCGACTTCATCGAGTTCGCGAAGATGGTGCATGACTCGTTCGCCAAGCTCGGCTGCTGTGATCTCACGCCGCTCGGAATCTTGCGCCTCACTTTCGATGGCGTCTACGACAGCGTGCAAACGTTCGACGGAAACCGGTCGCTTGTTTGTGGCGATCGTGAGTCCACGCAAGAGTTTGGCACGATCGAAAGGTTCACGTCGTCCGTCCTTTTTGACGACGGTGGGCAATACGTCCTCGATGCGCTCGTACGTTGTGAAGCGTTTCGTACAGTCGGCACATTCGCGACGACGACGCACGACATCGCCCGTTCCTACGGAACGGGACTCGACGACTTTGTCTTCCATGTGCCCGCAGAAAGGGCACTTCATGTGTTCATCCTTCGAACCGAGAAAACACGAGGGCCGCGTTCGTCCCGCCAAACCCGAATGAATTCGACAACGCGTGTCGAATCGATCGTTCGCGCGCGGCCTTGGGCACGCAGTCGAACAGAACGTCGGGATCTTTATTGTCGAGGTTTGCCGTTGGGGGGACGCGTCCTTGCTGCAAGGCCAATGCGCAGAAGGCTGCTTCGAGTGCACCGGAAGCACCGAGCGTGTGTCCCGTGACGGATTTGGTCGAGCTGACCCAAAGATCGGGGCTCTTCGCGTGCTCGCCAAAGATCTTCATGATCGCGCGCGCTTCCTCGATGTCGCCTTGCGGCGTCGACGTCGCGTGCGCGTTGATGTAGTCGATGCTTTGAGGTGCAAGCTTCGCGTCGTCGAGAGCCATTTTCATGGCCCGCTGCGCCCCTGCACCTTCGGGTGCGGGTTTGGTCAGATGGTACGCGTCACAGGTCGCTCCATACCCCGTGATCTCCGCGTAAATTCTAGCGCCACGCTTCTGTGCATGCGTGAGCGATTCGAGCATGAGGCTCGCAGCACCTTCGCCCACGACAAACCCATCTCGATCACGATCCCAAGGTCGGCTTGCACGGGCTGGATCATCGTTGCGCCTCGAAAGAGCAAACATTGCGTTAAATCCAGCCATGCACAGACCCGTGATCGTCGACTCGGCACCACCCGCCAACATGATGTGCGTGCGTCCACGCCGAATCCACTCGAAGGCTTCTCCCAACGCATGCGCGCCCGATGCACACGCACTCGTGTTGCAATAACTCGGACCTCGCAAGTCGTACGCCATCGCGACTTGGCCTGCGCCAAGGTTCGCGATCACGGAGGGAATGAAGTAGGGGCTGACACGCGACGGCCCCTTTTCAAACAGGGTGATCGAGTGATGGTAGAGGTTGTCCAAACCGCCAAGTCCAACACCGATGAACGTGCCGCACGTGTCGCGATCTTCATCGGTGAACGTGATGGCTGCATCGTCGATGCAAAACTTGGAAGCAGCGATGGAGAGATGAGCAAATCGACCCATCTCGCGGAGTTTTTTCTTCGGCAGATATTGCTCCGCGACAAACCCCGTTACTTCGCCGGCGAATCGGACGGCATATTGCGACGCATCGAAAAGCGTAATCGGAGCGATCCCCGACTCGCCATCGAGTACAGCCCGCCATGAGTCGGTTGTACCGATCGCGTTTGGAGTGACAAGTCCGATTCCAGTGATGACGACGCGTTCCATAGTTTGGAATTCCGAATGGGATCACGCAGACTCATGGCGGCTGCAGAACGACGAGCCGCTAGCTCGACGTATCGCGCCAGGCATTACGCCACTCACGCAACGACGACGCGAAGCCAACGGCGAATCACTTCTTGCTAAGTGATTCGATGTAAGTGATCGCATCCTGAACGGTACGAATCTTCTCCGTCTCTTCGTCAGGAATTTCGATATCGAAGGCATCTTCGAAAGCGAGCACGAGTTCGACGAGTCCGAGGGAATCAGCGCCGAGGTCGTCAATAAACGATGATTCCGGCTTGATGTCCTTCTCCTCGACGTCGAGTTGTTCCTTGATGATCCGCTTTACTTCCGCGGTGATGTCGCGACCTTCCGCCATGGTGATCTCCTTCAAAAAAGCGCGTCCCTCCTACTTCATCAGCACCGACTTTGCACGAGCTACTTGATTGACGACACGCTTTTCGTGCGCGTCAATTTTTTCGCGGCGCCAATGAAGCCGAAGAGTCGCTCTACATATACATGCCGCCATTGACGCGCAGCGTCTCGCCCGTGATGTAGGACGCTTCGTCCGAACAAAGAAACACAATCGCCGCCGCAATATCGTCGGGTTTGCCCGTGCGCCCAAGCGGGATCGTCGACAACATCCCTTTGCGAGCCTCCTCGGTCATCGTCGACGTCATGTCCGTATCGATGAAGCCCGGCGTGACGACATTCACGGTGACATTTCGCGATGCATACTCACGCGCCAACGTCTTTGTGAGGCCAAGAAGCGCTGCTTTCGATGCCGAATAAACAGCCTGCCCACCATTGCCCATCTCGCCCACGATGCTCGACAAGAACACGATGCGACCAGCACGTGCACGCATCATCGTTTTCAACGCGCCTCGAGCACACGCAATCGCGCCCTTCACGTTGACGGCCAAGACTCGATCGATGTCTTCTTCCTTCGCCCGCACGACAAGCCCATCGATCGCAATACCTGCGTTAGCCACCAGAATGTCGAGTCGCCCGAGCCGCTTAGCGAGCGCTACGATCGCTTCTTCCGTCGCTTGCATGTTTGCGACATCGAATGCGAGAGCTTCGGCCTTGCCCCCGTTCTGCTCAATCTCGCTCACCACGCGGCGTGCTTCCTCCTCGCCTCGCACGTAGTTCACCACGACGTGTGCGCCTTGCTTCGCCAGCGCAATCGACGTCGCACGACCAATGCCCCGTGATCCACCCGTCACGAGCGCAACCTTTGCCGTCAGATCGAACATCTGTTCCTCACGCCTCCAAGAAAGAACGTACCGCATCAATGCCGGCCACGTCCGACACGCTCGTTACCTTGATCGACTTGGCGATTCGTTTGCCAAACCCTGCGAGCACTTTTCCAGGTCCGATTTCGAGTGCGTGCGTGACACCTTCCGCGGCCATACGCTCGAAGATCGCCGTCCACAACACCGCCCCATCGATCTGCCGCAAGAGCAAATCTTTCACGCGCGTAGGATCGGAATTAGGCTCCGCATCGACGTTCGCGATCACCGGAAACGCAAAATACAAACCTCGATACGCTCGAGCTCGGGCGCAAGTCGCTCACGCGCTGGTCGCATGAGCGCACAATGAAACGGCGCACTCACCTTGAGCGGAATCGCCTTTCCTTGACGCTTACCAACAGCCGCAGAAACACGTGCCACCGCCGCTGCATGTCCTGAAATGACAATCTGCCCTGGCGCATTGTAGTTCGCGAGTGAAACAATTTCGTCCTGCGCTTCTGCGGCACAAAGTTCCGCGAGCGCGGCAGGTTCGAGACCCATGACCGCCGCCATGGCGCCTTCGCCCGCAGGAACCGCTGCTTGCATCGCAGCACCTCGGAGCCGACAAACCCGCACGGCATCCTCGAGATCCAGAGCTCCCGCCGCCACGAGCGCACTGTATTCACCAAGCGAATGACCAGCAGCAAAACGAGGCGCAACAAGATCAGGCAAACGTTCGCGTAACGCCGCGACAATCGCCATGCTGACGGTCACCAGCGCCGGCTGCGTGTTTGCCGTGAGTGTGAGGTCCTCCATCGGACCTTCGAAACACAACCTCGAAAGAGGCTCGCCAAGCGCCGCATCCGCCCGTTCGAATACACGTCGCGCGGCCTCCGAAGCCTCGACGAGATCCCTGCCCATCCCGACCACTTGCGAGCCTTGGCCCGGGAACAACCACGCTACGTTCGTACTTCGCTCCATCGACTCCACTCCATCGGATCCATCGACAAAGGCCTTCAACGTCGCAATCGTTCACATTCGTAGAAGTGCCGCTCCCCATGAAACACCGGAGCCGAAAGCACACATCGCTACGGTTTGTCCGGGCTGAATGCGGCCAGCACGTACGGCTTCGTCGAGGGCAATGGGGATCGATGCGCTCGACGTGTTGCCAACCTCGTCGATGTTGATGATGAACTTGTCCATCGACAGTCCGAGCCTATCGGCAACTTGAGCCAAAATTCGAATATTTGCCTGATGCGCCACGACCCAATCGAGTTCGTGGAGCGGCAAACCCGCGTCTTCCAGAACAGCCGTCGACGCCGACGACAGATTCTTGATCGCGGAACGAAACACCTGTTTGCCCATCATGTGTAACTTGTTGCGCTTGCGAGCAATGCCGTCGCTCGTAATGGGCTCGGCCGATCCGCCAGCTGGAATAATCAGCGTCGAAGCGAGCGTCGAATCGGTGAAAATACGTGCAGCGAGAAGCCCTCGACCATCACCGTTTGCCGGTCCAAGGACCACAGCACCGGCACCGTCGCCAAACAAAACGCATGTCGTCCGATCCTCCCAATTGAGGACACTCGACATGCACTCGGCACCAATGACGAGCACGTTGCGCGCAGAACCCGTCGTGACGAATTGATCGGCGATCGTGAGCGCAAAGATGAAACCCGCGCACGCTGCTGCCACGTCGAACGCAGGAATGTTTTCAGCTCCAAGCTTCTGCTGAACCCAAGCTGCCGTTGCTGGCATTGGACAGTCGCCGCTGATCGTCGCCACGATGATCATGTCGATGTCAGCAATCGTCAGCCCTGCAGCAGCCATGGCGTTACGCGCAGCATGCGCGGCCATGTCGCTGGTCACTTCACCTTCAGCCGCGACATGACGTCGACGAATACCCGTACGTTCGGCAATCCACGCGTCGGATGTTTCGACCAGCTTTTCGAGGTCGGAGTTGCTGACGATTTTCGCCGGCGTGTAATGCCCTGTGCCGAGAATTCTGCTCTTGGGCAAACGCTGCGCGCTCATGAATAACTCGGCTCGAACGGTACACGAGAACCGTTACGGCGAGCGCGACGGCTTCGTAGAGGGATATGACAGGACAAACATGAAGTCGCTACGACGCGTGGGCGGCGCCGATGGCGACTTCGGTCTTGCTAACGAGTCAGGATATCACGCCGAGTCGGACGACTTGGTCGCCTTCGCTTTGCGGCCCTTGTAGTGGCCACACGCACCGCACGCACGATGAGGCAACGAGGCCTCGCCGCAATTGGCACAAGCGATCAGCTGCACCGGCGTGACTTTGTCGTGATTTGCGCGCCGCATGTCGCGCTTGCTTGGGGTGTTTCTCCTCTTCGGGACGGCCACGGACTACTCCTTACTTCGTCTTTTTTCGATGGGATGCATCGGCGCTCCGAGGCTGAACCCCGGAATCATCATTTAACTCGCCCTGCGCAGCTTTCGACTGAGCAAGCACGGCACGCAAAGCGCCAAGAGGTGCGAGTCGTGGATCGATCCGAGGCTCTACGGCTTCGTCGATCGTATCAGAGGACGCGGGACGGATACCTGCACAGTCCTCCGAGCACAAGGGAAAGATCGGTATCTCGAGCAAAATCGATTCCCGTACCAAGTCGTCGAGCACCACGGTCTCGCCGTCGTAGGTGTCGACATCCGCTTCATCCGAAGCGAACTCGTACTCGGGAAGGTCCTTTTCTTTCGGCGGTCGCTTGCCTTTGCCACCACCCGTTGCCGTGCTGACGGCGCCTGCTTCTGCCGCCTTGCCCGTCGCCGCTTTGCCCGTCGCCGCTTTGCTGGTGGCCCGTCGAGATGCGCGAGCATTCGCCGCTGCCGCTTCGGACGGCGTCGGTTTTGCCGGCCGGAGCACCAACGTCAACTCGCCTTCAAGGCTCAACTTCGTCGGAGCCAAACAACGCGCACAAGGAACATTCAGGGAAGCACGCGTCTTACCACGCACCACGATATCCTCGCCCGAACGCGACAAACGCACCGACAATTTACCCGGTTCAGTTGTGTGCACGTCACACTCCGCCAACTGCTTGTCGAGCCAATCGACAGGCAAATCCGCGTCAACCGAACGCCCTGCGGCGTCGATGTCTGCGGCGTTGATGGAGAAAAGAGACATTGGCTCGGACCTTTCAAGCGCGGACGAACCCTTGGCCGGGCACTTCGCCGGCCAGCAACTAGCGCACGAGGTCGATCCCCGCAAGCAGCAAGCGTCGAAGTACCGACACGCCTCCATGATACGGTGCGTCCCACGCATGTCGTCCACGCCGCCAGAGCCGCAAAACGCCATGAATCGAAGCTGGACCACCGCCGCGATCCTCTACGTCGTCGTGACCATCGTCTGCTTTGCAACCACGTCGACCGGTCGACTAGAAACACACACGCCTTACAACCACTTCGCACTGCTCGCCGACGCGTGGCTCCACGGTCGACTCGATCTGGGTGGCCCTCCCCCGACCTACACCGGCAACAACGACTTCGCGGTTTGGCAAGGCAAGTACTACGTGAGTTTTCCGCCCCTACCAGCGGTACTCATCCTCCCCGTGGTAAAACTCCTGGGAAGCGCCGAACGAGTGCGCGATGCGTCTTTTTTCACATGTTTCACCGGACTGGCGCCCGCGTTTCTCTACCTATGCCTCGACAAACTCAGTCGTTCCTCGCGCAGTTCGCGTTCCGATCGTGAAAACATTCTTCTCGCACTCACTTTCGCGTTCGGCACGGTCTACTGGTTTTCCTCGGTACAAGGTACGGTGTGGTTCGCCGCGCATGTGATCGGCACCGCGCTCGCTGCTTTCTACTTGTTTGCCTCGACAAACGCAGCGTTTCCCGTCCTTGCCGGACTCGCCCTAGGCCTTGGTTTCGCCACGCGTACTCCGCTCGGATTCGCCTTCCCGCTGTTCATCTTCGAAGCACTCCAAGCAAGCCGTCGGCACACTGGGAAGCACTTCACGTGGGATGACCTGGACGCGCGTGCACTGACCAAACGCCTCGTGCTCTTCGCGCTCCCTGCCGCCTGCGTGCTGGGCATTCTCCTGTGGCACAACCAGATGCGCTTTGGAGATCCGTTCGAGTTCGGGCATCGACTGCTCGCCATCGGATGGCGCGGACGTATCGACAAATGGGGCCTGTTTTCCTACCACTATCTCGGGAAAAACCTCGCGGTGCTGCTCACGTCACTGCCGTTTGTCGGAGGCACACCGACCGCTCCGTTTCAGATCAACGCCCACGGACTCGCCCTCTGGATCACGACACCGATTTACGCGTGGGTCGTGTGGCCGAAACGCACGTCACCTACCTTCTGGGCGCTGGCGTTCACCGCCACGTGCGTGGCTCTGCCGAGTTTGTTCTATCAAAACAGCGGCTGGATTCAGTTTGGTTATCGCTTTTCCAACGACTTCGCCGTGTTCCTGTTTGCCATGATGGCCTTGGGAAAACGCCGATTCGGTGCATCGTTCTGGGCGCTCGCCATCGTCGGTGTCGTCGTGAACGCCTTTGGAGCACTCACGTTCCAGCGTGCTGGACACGAACGTTTCTACTTTCTCGATCCCACACAGAAGATCGTGCACCAACCGGACTGATCGCGCTCCCGTCGCACAACGCAACGACATCGCATGGTCCTTGTGCTAGCTCGTCGCGGCATGTCGGAAGTCCTCCTCGATCCAGTCGCGATTGCCCGAGGTTTGCGACGTGTCGCTGGCGAAATCGCCGAACACGGTGGCGTCCGCAACCTCGCTCTCATTGGCATCCGTCGCGGTGGCGAACCCATCGCCTTGCGCCTCGCAACGATGCTCGGTGAACTCGAAGGCGAAGCTCCACTTGTTGGCTCCGTCGACATCACGCTTTATCGCGACGATGCCGCAACGGCGTTACCCAGTCCCAAGATCGGCCCGAGCAACATTCCGTTTTCAGTCGACGGAAAACGCATCGTGCTCGTCGACGACGTCATTTCAACAGGACGAACCATTCGCGCTGCTGTCGATGCAATCCTCGACTACGGAAGACCCAAGCGCATCGAACTATGTGTGCTCGTCGATCGCGGCGGTCGTGAACTTCCCATTCATCCCGACTACACGGTGCGTCGCGTCGAGGTCCCCGAAGGCGCAAGCATCGATGTGACCCTGACAAACGATGAACTTTGGGCGAAGGCTGTGAACGAATCCGACACGGAGACTTCCCAATGACCGAACGATCACGATTTGGCCGACGTCATCTGCTCGGCATCGAGCAACTCGAATCGTCCGAGATCGTATCAATTCTCGATGCGGCGGAAAGCTTCTTCGACATCTCGCGCCGCAGCGTGCGCAAGGTTCCCACGTTACGCGGCAAGACGATCATCAACCTCTTCTACGAACCGTCGACGCGCACGCGCACATCGTTCGAACTTGCAGGTAAGCGCCTCAGCGCCGACGTCATCAACATCAGCGTGTCGACATCGAGCGCGGTCAAAGGCGAGACGCTTCTCGACACGGTGAAGAACCTCGAAGCAATGCGACCCGATGTACTCGTGATTCGGCATCACGCTTCCGGCGCACCGCACTACATTGCACCTCGAACCGACGCTGCAGTCGTCAATGCAGGCGACGGAACGCATGAGCACCCCACACAAGCGTTGCTCGATGCCTTCACAATTCGTCGTGAGAAAAAGCGCATCGAAGGCCTTGTGGTGGCCATTTGCGGCGACGTTTTGCACAGCCGCGTGGCTCGCTCGAACGTGCTGCTGTTGCAGAAACTTGGCGCAACGGTGCGTTTTGCAGGTCCGCGGACGTTGATGCCTCCGGCGGCAGATACTTTGGGTGCCAAGGTCTTCGATCGACTCGAGCCAGCTCTCGAAGGAGCCGACGTCGTGATGATGCTGCGGGTGCAACGCGAGCGCATTGCAGGAACGTTTTTACCGAGCAGTCGCGAATACAGCCGAGCGTTTGGATTGAACAACGCACGGTTGTCGTTGGCCAAACCCGACGCCATTGTGATGCATCCTGGACCCATGAATCGCGGTATCGAAATCGATCCGGCGATTGCCGATGGACCACGCAGTGTGATTTTGGAACAAGTAGAAGCGGGGGTTGCGGTGAGAATGGCGGTATTATGGATGATGGCTTTGGCGCGCGATGCAGAAAAGCCGCAATCGTTTGACCGGGTACAGGCGGAAAGAGCGGCGACGGGGGGGTAGACGCTGAACTATGAATATCGGAAACGAACACACATTGATGAGAATCCCCTCCAGGAACGAAAAGGGATTCGCAAGTTTGATCGCGGAAATCGTATCTCGCGATCCAGACATTCTACTGGCTGTTGCAGAAGTAGATCGTTCGCTTATCCGGCTGAGTTTGGAATTGCCTCCACTCGAACGAGTGCGCTCATCGGCTGCGTCCGCCGCAACACTTGCGAGGTTCCGTCGTGTCGGAGGGCGAGCGCCTTGATAAACTGCTCATACGGCTTCAGGACGAGCATCAAGCAGCATTGAGCCGTCGCATGCTTCGCATCCGCGAATGCACCGTCTTTGGCGAAATGAGGAGCACTTCTGCCACATCCTTCACCGATTGACCCGCAAGCGATACTCGCACGAATACCTCCCGCACCTTCGTCCGCATCCGTCGCATGAGCCGCCGTAAACGCCGATATGCGTCGATCATCCATTCCGGATCGAACGGCACCTTCACCACATCCGGTATTTCCCCGACGGACCATTCCTTGTGATGTCGCCGGAGACGGCGGTAATTCTTCGCCAGATTCGCCGCCACCACATAAAGCCATGGCCGAATCTCACGGTCCGCGACAATCCCTTCAAGACGTCGCCAAACCACGACGAAAACATCTTGCACCAAATCGTCCACGTCCCGCGCCGGAACACCGAATCGCAAAAGAACCGATCGAACAAACGGCCTGTCGCGCGCGTATATCCGCGTAAAACGCTTGTGCGGAGAATCTTTGGTTGAAAATTTGGCGACCGGAAGACGAGCGTCTACCTTCTCCATCAGCGGATGACCTCAGTTGTGTGGGGTTGTTCGTCAGGCGCCGATCAGTGGTGCTAACACTGGTCGGTGCCGTTTTGCGTTGTACCGCGGAAATTTGGAGAAATCAATACGGAAATGAGAAAAATGATTGCTCCGTAAAACCCTTGGATCCAAGTGACAAACTCGACGCAACGCGACGACTACCCAATGGATCCCGAATCCGTTTCGAGGTTCGTCGGAGCCGTCCAGAATTTCCAGAATTGACACTTCCCCTTCATCAAGTAAAACACGACACGCTACTGCTCATCCGTTCACTTCATGGGGCCAGCGCGATGTCGACAACGACCACCAAACGCAAGCACCGCACGACCACAAAGCCCCGCAGTTTTGCCGTCGTCGGCCCCGAGCTTCCCCACTGGCCACCGGGGCCGCCCACGGTCCCCATCCAAGCGCACGATCCCGCGGTCAAGCCCACCCGTTATGCCGTTGCGGACCCGACGGGATCTCTCGCCTCGAAAAACGAATGCCGCATTTTCGCGACTCTCTACGCCGAACACCGCGATTTCGTTTTTCGTACGGTTGAGCGCCACGGCGTTCCTATGCGCGATGCCGATGACATTACCCAAGAAGTATTTTCGATTGCTCTCGCGCGAATTCAGGATTTCGACGCTGCCCGCGCCGCGCGTCCGTGGTTATTCGTCATTGCTATTCAACGCACGGCCAATTATCGCCGCCTGGCCCGCAATCGTCTTGAACCCGTATCCTCCGTACCGCCCCCGGAACCCGTGGCAGAAGCTGTCGACGTCGAATCCGCAATGCTTGCATCCGAAGAACGCACACTCGTTCGTGAACTCATCGGTCGACTCAGTCCCAAGTTGCGCTCCATTCTCATCATGCACGACCTCGAAGAACGCACCATGGACGAGATCATCGCCGAATTGAAAATACCACTCAAGACCGCGCAAGCACGACTCAAACTTGCCCGCGATGAAGTCCTACGGCGCGGACATGCCGTGGTTTTGTCGCAGAATGCAATTCCCCTCCGCAATCGCGATTTGCTCCGCGTACGCGAAGAACTCCTTGCATATCGGAAAACGCCGCCGTCTGCCGAAAATCCCCAGGTCAACCCCCAACGTCAGGGACCTTCGGCACCAGTCACGTATCTTGTATTCGCTTGAACGCCATCACTCCATATCGAACGGGCACACATCGACGCTGGCGAGACGCGGGATTGCATCCGTAATGCTCTTCCCATATTCGGCGTGCGTTCCAGTCACAGCGATGACCATATCGTCTTCGGACAACCGATTACGCAGTGCCGAATTCGCTTCGTCCAGCGTCACCGCTTCGATACGTTCATTCTGCCGGTCGTAATAACCTTCCGGCAAATCGAAAAGGGCTGCATCTAACTTGCGATGTGCACGTTTTCTTGCCGTGTCGACTTCAAATGCATGCGAACGAATGAGGTATTTTTTGACAAACGAAAGCTCATCCGCCGTAATGCCTCCTTCGCGAACGGAATGCAACAAATCGAGCATGAGGGACAAACACAACGCCCCATCCGATGCTTTCGGCGCGGCCCAAATCATGAACGTATCCCGTTGCCTGTCCACACCGATACGCGACGAAGTCCCATACGAGAGGCCTCGTTTGACACGAATTTCTTGCATCAAACGTGACGTAAACGTCCCGCCAAACGCCGTATTTGCAACGAGAAGCGATATATGATCCTCGTCTCGTGGGTGCGTTCCGAGTCCCCCCACGATCATTTGCACTTGCGTCCGTTCGGGTTTGTCGACGAAGATCAATTTCCGCCCAGAAAGCGATTTCGGCGCCGGCACGGGATCGGCAATTCTATCGCCCACCGGCAGCCCCGCGAGCAGTTTGGCCGAAATGGCGTTCCCCTCCTCGACATCCACATCGCCCGAAATGATCACGTGCGCATTCGCCTGCGTATAGTGTGTCTTGTAAAACGCGGCGATATCGTCACGCTGGATCGTGCGCAACGTCGATATTTGCCCCGAAACGCGTCGACCATAAGGATGACCCGCAAACACCGTCCGCCGAAATGCGCGCCCACAAAGCAAACCATCACTGTCTCGCGATTCAATGATTTCTGCCTCGGCCTCACGCTTCAATCGATCAAGCTCGGCAGTATCAAATGCTGGCCGCGAAAGCACAGCCTCGACAAGGTCCAGAAACGGTTCGAGCGACCGCTTGATTACTTCGAAATGAACCACCGTCGCGCTCGGAGAAACATCGACGGCGAATTCCCCCCCGAGCAAATCAATGGTCTCTTCAATCGTTTCCGACGTCCATCCTCGAGCCCCTCGACGAAGCATACGTCCCGTCAAACGCGCCAGCCCCTCGAGACCCACAGGATCGTGCGCAGAGCCTGATCGAAACGCAACGACGACACTCACCAGCGGCAACGCCGGGCTCGGTTCAACAACGACACCCATCACGACGCCACCTCCTCTTCCTCGCCACCTTCCCCGTCGTCCGCGTCATCTTCTTCTTCCGCGGAACCGTCGGGAAATACTTCAATTATCGTACGCGCCGTACGCGCCAGATAGCGCCGAGCAACCCGTAAAAGATCGCTGAGCGTCACGCGACGATACACCGCTATCCGATCGAAAATCGCGCCAGGATCACCCAGTACCGTTTGGTAAAACCCTATCTGCTCGGCTTTGCCACTCGCTGTTTCCAGCCCCTGCAAAAGACCAAATTCGAGGCGCCCTTTCGCTTTGTCGAGTTCCGCTTCGGTAACCGGCTCCGCCTGCACGCGATCCAGAATCTCATCGAGCGCTTCCAAAAGCTCCGCCGATGTATGTCCTTCGCGCGCCGAAAGATAAATATCGTACAGCCCGGGATCTCGGAAACTACCCACGTACCCGCGTACTTCAGAAGCGATTTCCCGCTTCTGCACGATATCGCGATGCACGCGTGACGAACGCCCGCCAAAAAGAATCTCGTTCAAAACCACCAGCGGCGCATGGTCGAAATCGCCAAGCGCCGGGCACTTGTAGCCCATCGAAAGCTTATGCGTCGGCGTTGGTTTCGTCGTCGAAAGCCGTCGTTCTTCGATTTGATGGGGCTCGGGATGAACATCTTCGACCGGAATCAATGCCGGTGGCATATGCCCGTACGTTTCCTGAACCAATCGCAATACCTGCCCCACGTCCACGTCACCCACGACGACCATTGTCGCATTGTTCGGAGAATAGTATGTCTTGTAAAACTCGACGCAATCCTCCGTCGTGAATCCCAAGATATCTTCCATCCAGCCAATCGTCGGATGCCGATACCCATGCGCGCGAAATGCTTCTTTGTAGAGCATTTCATTCACCGCGCCGTCAACGTCGTCATCGACCCGCTGCCGTCGCTCGTTCGCCACCACTTCTTTTTCACTCGCCACCTGCGGCTCGCGCAATACGAGTGTCGACATACGGTTCGCCTCGAGACGTAATGCCAATTCAAATGCGTCCGTGGGAAGGTTCGTATGGTAAAACGTCCAATCGAGGAACGTTGCAGCGTTCGTTTCCGCGCCCGCCTCTTCGAGCATACGGTCGAAAGCACCATGCGCCGTCGTTTCCGTTTCGCCAAACATCAGGTGCTCGAACAAGTGCGCAATCCCGGTCTTGCCGTCTTTCTCGTGACGCGATCCAACGCCGAACCACGTCTGTAGACAAATGACCGGCGCGGCATGATCCTCGAGCACCAAGACACGAAGGCCATTGCCCAGGACAAACCGTTCGACACGCATCGACGGACCAAACGCGATGCTTCCATCGTGTTCCGCTTGTGCGTGTGACGTTTGGTTGCGGTTCAATTCCGTGAGCAGTTCAGCGAACGGCCCCTTGCGTATACGCGTACCCGCCTTGGAAACGGAAGCTGTGTGCATGTGGGCCGTGTCCTTACCACATCGCGCGACAAACGCGCGCCCCCCGTGCAAAGACCTCGTCGAAAGACGTCGGTAACGAAATCGTCAGCGTCGTGGGGCGTAATGACAAAGCACGTCTTCGGGAATCCGCGTCGACTGATGACATTCCCACTTCGAGTCGTGACACGAAATGACGAGCACCCCAGCCTTGTAGGCTTCCTCGAGCGACGAACCTGCACGCTGATGGATCAAGTTCTGGGGAGTCGAATCCAAACAGCCCTTGCCCATGAGCACCTCGATCTTGCGATTGCCCCGATCGAACTTCACCGGATTCGATGGCGTCGTGCCTTTGTCCGCCGTGCGCGCCGCGTCCGCCAACTTTTTCTTCATGCGATCCAGGTAGTCTTTGTCGACCATCGGCGGATCACCGTTTTGAACAGCAACCATCGCGAGCGTGTACTGGATCGCCATGATCTGATCCTGCTCGGGTGCGTTGGGTTGAATTGGCCCGGACGAACCCAGTGGTACAGGGCGCGGGGGCATCTTTATTTTTGGCTTCGTTCCAGCGGTCGCTGAAGGTGCAGCCGTCGCCGAAACTTTCGGTGCAGCCGTCGTTACCACCGTCGGATCGACCTTGGGCGCCGGTTCATCACAACCAACGAGTGACGCGAACACCACGACGAACGGAGAAACGTATCGGACGAGCTGCATGAAGCCGTTGTATACGCGCATGAGCGGGCGCGCGACAAACTCGCATCGAAAACGCCCGCTCTCGAGTTCAGTCGATTTTGAGAATGGCCAGAAATGCTTCTTGCGGAATCTCGACGCTACCGACCATTTTCATGCGCTTCTTGCCCTCTTTCTGCTTCTCGAGGAGCTTACGCTTGCGCGAAATGTCACCGCCGTAGCACTTGGCAGTCACGTCTTTGCGCATGGCTTTCACCGTCGTTCGCGCGATGATCTTTGCTCCGATTGCCGCCTGAATCGCCACTTCGTACTGCTGACGCGGCACGATGTCCTTGAGCTTCACCGCAAGATCGCGACCACGCTGAAATGACTTTTCCTTGTGCACAATCACGCTGAGCGCATCGAGCGGCTCACCGTTGACCAGCATGTCGAGCTTCACGAGCTCCGCCTGCCGATACCCCGTGAGCTCATAGTCCATCGACGCATACCCACGAGAGACGCTTTTCAGTTTGTCGTGGAAGTCGAAGAGCACCTCGCTCAGCGGCATGTCGTACGTGATGATCACGCGATCCTGCGACGCATATTGCAGCGACTTCTGTTCACCACGCCGGTCCTGACACAACGCGAGCACCGCGCCCACGTAACTCGCAGGCACGTGAACCGTCACGCGATAGATCGGCTCTTCGATGTGCTTGACGTATTGCAGCGGGGGCAAACGAGCCGGGTTTTCGATGGTCTTCATCGTCCCGTCGTTCATGTGCACGTGATACACAACGCTCGGCGCCGTCGTGATGAGGTCCAGGTTGTACTCGCGTTCGAGACGTTCCTGGATGATCTCCATGTGCAAAAGCCCAAGAAATCCGCATCGAAATCCGAAACCAAGCGCTTCGGACGTATCGGGTTCGTAAACGAACGCGGCATCGTTCATGTGCAGCTTCGACAAGGCGTCGCGAAGGTCTTCGTATTGCACCGAGTCCGTCGGGAAAATCCCGGCGAAAACCATCGGTTTGACGTCCTTGTAGCCAGGAAGCGCTACTGTCGCTGGATGAACGGCGTCGGTCAACGTGTCGCCGATCTTCGTGTCGACTACGCTCCGGATGTTTCCTGCGACAAACCCGACTTCGCCTGGACCAAGTTCCGTGAGCGCCGTTGCGTGCGGGGCAAAAACACCAATTTCCGTGACTTCGTAGTCACGGCCCGTCGCCATGAAACGAACCTTCTGGCCCTTGCGCATCACGCCATCAACAACGCGAACCATGACGACAGCGCCGCGATAACTGTCGTACCAACTATCGAAAATCAGCGCGCGAAGAGGTCCATTCAAGTCGCCTTTCGGCGCCGGTACGCGAGCCACGACGGCCTCGAGAATGTCCTGGATGCCCAGACCTGTCTTGGCACTCGCCGCAATCGCCCCGGCACAATCGAGACCAATGACGTCCTCGATTTCACGCTTGGTGCGATCGACATCCGCCGACGGCAGATCGATCTTGTTGAGTACCGGAACGATCTCGAGGTTGTTTTCGAGCGCGAGAAAAACGTTCGCGAGCGTTTGCGCTTCGACACCTTGCGAAGCATCGACGACGAGCAACGCACCTTCACAAGCCGACAAACTGCGCGAGACTTCGTAGTTGAAGTCGACGTGCCCTGGCGTATCGATGAGATGAAGGCGGTACTTTTGCCCATCTTTCGCCGTGTAATCGAGGCGCACGGTTTGGGCTTTGATGGTGATTCCGCGCTCTCGCTCGATCTCCATCTTGTCGAGGAATTGGTCTTGTTTTTCGCGATCGGACAACGCCCCGGTGAATTCGAGGATTCGATCAGCAAGCGTGGACTTGCCATGATCGATGTGCGCGATGATCGAGAAATTGCGGATGTACTTGGATTCGACGGGCATGCGTAGTGGACCGGCGTGGATGAGATGTGGGTGCTCCTAGCGCAGCACCCTGACGAAAGCCATCCTCGGCGGATTACTTCTTCTGCTGCACCGTCGTCTCGAGGCTCATTTGGCCCGGCAAGACGTGCTCGTAGTGCTTCAAGACCAAATCGATACCTTCGCGAATATAAACCGCGATAGGCACCTTCGTCCGGTCATGCAAAAGCTTCAGGTGTTCTGCCTGCTCGGGCGTGATGTAAATGGTCGTCGAGACTTTCTTTCGCGACATGTCACGCCTGGCCCTACACGCTAGCGCCGTCCGCCACATGCGAACGGTACACCCTCGGAACTCCGAGAACGACTGACAAGGCGTTACCCTAGATGCCTGTACGTGTGTTGTCAATCCAGAAGCGAGCTTGACGCAATACGGCCGGAAAAGCTGCACTTTTGGTCACTCCAAAACCCATCTCTCCCACAAGATCGGCTCCACCTCGTCGTTTCGCCCTTGCCTTGCCTCATGTCAACCGGCCGCCTAGACTGCGCCAAACGCTTGAAATCTCCGTTGTCTTCCGGCCATCGCTTGGCCCCTGATGCTCCAGAGCCTTCATCCGAACCGGGCGGCAGGGACATGCGTACCAAATCGTTTGGAGTGGGTTTTGCTGCAATCCTGGTCGTCGTTGCCGCGTGTACCACGACCGACGGAACCGATGCCGCGCACCCTACGGGTTTTGAGCGCGACACAGAATTAAAGCACGAGGCGTGCGACGGTGCTGCGGCGGGCAACGAACGCATCGATGTTAACGGAGACGGTCGGCCGAACATCGTCAAAGTGATGAAAGGCGGCCGCGAAACGTGTCGAATCCTCGATTTGAACCTCGATGGCGCGATCGACGTTTACGTTTATTACGACGACGCGGGACTCGAGCGACGGCGTGAATTCGACTTCGATCGAGACGGACGCGTCGATGAAATCGTGAGCCTGCGCGGCGGAGTGACCTTCCTCAAAGAGCGCGAAACCAACTTCGACAACCAGCTCGACACTTGGGATTATTACGAATCCGGAAGACTTGTAAAACGTGAGCGCGACTCGGACGGC
>JANORL010000661.1:0-11027 GCA_031415295.1 Polyangiaceae bacterium
GTACTTCGTCAAACACCGCGATTTCCTTCAAACACGCGTCGCTCGGGCGGCCTGACACACGCATCTTCGTACACGTGGCATGCGCACCTTCGAAAACCGTGTTCGAAATCTCTTCGATGTTGATCCCGTGACGCTTGAGCACGCTCAGCGTGTTTGCCAAAACGCCCACCTTGTCGAGCATCCGTAAAACGATCGCATAACGAGCAGGCGACGTCGCGCAAATGTTCACGACATTCGGCACGTCTTCTTCCGTCAAAAATGCACGCACGATACGCGCCGTCTCGAGCGCAATCGCGCGCTGCGCTTGCTCCGTCGACGCCGCAATATGCGGCGTTCCATAAACGATCCCTCGCCCAAGAATACGCGTCTCGTACGAAGCGGAAAGTGAATCGGGTTCGCTAGGAAAAACATCGAGCCCCACGCGCAGACCCTTCTTCACGACGGCTTCTTCGAGCGCTTCGCCATCGACGAGATCACTCGACGCGGTGTTGATGAACATCGCTCCGTCAGGAAGCGCATCGATGACCTTGCGACCAACGATGCCTCGCGTCTGCGCCGTAAGCGGCAAGTGAATCGTAAAAATGTCGCTTCGCGCTGCGAGGTCCTCGAGCGTTCGCGCATGGCCAACATCCATCCGCTGCGCCTTGGCCTGTGTCAGCGATCGTGACCACGCCACGATATCAAGACCAAACACGCGCGCGCGTGCCACGAGCTCCCGACCAACAGCACCGAGCCCCGCGATCCCGATACGTCGACCGAATACGCCTCGCGCATTCGCGTACTTGCTCTTCTCCCACCGCCCCGCTCGCAAATCGATCGTGGCATCCACGATGCGTCGATCGAGCGCGAGGATCATGCCCATCGCTAGTTCGGCCACCGCAATGGCATTCTTGCCAGGGCACGTCGCAACGTAGATGCCACGCGCACTCGCCGCTGCGACGTCAATGTTGCTCACGCCCGCTCCTGCGCGAATGATGAGGTTCAACTGACGCCCTGCTTCGATGGCGTGCGCGTTCACTTCCGTCGATCGCACGACCAGAATTCCGATGCCATCGAGCGCCGACGCCAACGTCGCACTTGTCAGTTCTGGACGCGAAATGATCTCGACACCGAGCACCCGAAGTTCATCGAGCGCACGAGCGTCTATCTTGTCAGCGAGCAAAAGACGCATGGGGTACCCAAGGTAGCAGTGAGGCCGTCAAAAGTCGCGCAAAGGAACAGTTTGTAGGGGAAACGCGTGCTCAAACGTCAAGACGAACTCACCTGGGAACGGACCGTTCGGCGCCGCTGAACGCGTGAGCGGAATGCCCCAATCCACGCGCCACACGCCACGCGAAAATTGTGGAAAAACCGCACGCAGCCCAACCCCAACTCCGTGCTTGATTCGCATCTCCTTCCACCCGTCGAACGCATCGCCGGCATCCCAAAACGCCACCGCACCCGTTTGCACCGACAAAATATCGATGGACCGCGTGCGAAATTCGACGTTGCACGAGACGACATCCGTACCGATGAACTGCTTCGTCTTGTAACCACGCAAGCGCGTGTCTCCACCAAGCGACGAGCGACGATTCATGTAGTTGCGCGGTCGAAAAAAAACACGCCCATCGAACACGAGCCGCCCGATGCCCGTACGCGGACTGTGCACTCGAGCCCCCGCTTCGATCGATGCATCCGCGATGCGATCACGCTCCGCCTCCACAATGCCCTCGGCATACACACGCGTCAGACCATCGCCATGCGCCACCGTGTAACTCGCGCTGAGCATTGATCCGAAAAAATCGCGACTCGAACCGATCGCGCGAAACACCGGATACATCCGCACGTACATGTCGTGGCCAACGCGAACATCCTCTTGAAGCCCAAGGGTGTTCAAATCCATCACGCGCATGAATTTCGTCTTGTACGCACGCATCTGAACGAATGGACCAAGCCGGGTGTCACTGCGCGGAAGGGCATACGCAAGGAATTCTTTGGCCGCGGCAGGATCGTAGGACGACAAATCATCGGGGCGGTACACGCGACGATTCGCTTCGATGCCCATCGTGAAATCGTGTTTGGTGTTTGTCCCGAAAGACCTTACGACGGCGTAGGAACCAGCCTGCACATCCGCGCGATAACGAAACGGAATCCCATCTTCCGCTTCCGTAGACGGCGCATCGAACAACGCAACTTTCCCACCGACGTAACGCCGATCGATCTCGTAACGCCATCCAACTTGCGCCAAGTACGACCACGGCGCGCGCGTCGAATACAGCGGTTGACCGTAGTTGAACGTTCCAAATGATCCTTCGGACTGGCCCGTTTCTCGGTTGAACACGATGTTCGCATCGGTCTTCAACAAGAGCCGACTGCCTCCCACACGAGGGATCGTGTAGCGCGCTCCTACCGCCAACGTTTCCGGTTGAATGAGCAGATTCACTGCTGCAGCGTGGTGCGTACCGAACAAGTTCACTTCGCTCGGTTGCAACACGAGGTACTCGACACCACCCCCAGGCGTCAGACGAAAGTCCGTATTGAGACGCAAGCTCCACACGTCTTTGGTCGCCACGACAAGACGCACACGGTTTGGCGCAGTGCCCCGAACGGCAAACACGAGCACGAGCGAGAACTGCGTGATGACGCGTAAGTTGCGCCCCGTTTCATCCGCAAGATCCTGCCGATATCTTTGCCCAGGTTCCAGCAACAACTCACGCCGAATCACGTAGTTTCGCGTGCGCGAATGAAAGAAGTTCAAAAAGTTCGGCGCTGGATCGCGTTGTTCGATCACGTCGAGCGAAACGATGTCGACCGCTTCGATGACCTTTCCATCCGCGGTGTCGTCGGCCGTTGCTTTGTGCTGACGTAGATAATCCGCGATCGTCTGCCGCTCGTAGGGCGAATACACCGGCCGCGGGAGAACTTCGGGTCCGCCGTCTTGCGCACGCGCTGACGACGTAAGGGACGACGCGAACAATGACGTGACGAGACAAACGATCAGCGCGGCTGTTTGTCTGGCAAAACGGGCGGGTACGTCGCGGCGACGCTGATCTTGTAACGGGAGTATTGGTGAGGAATCGTGGGCCAATCGGGTTTGGGCAGAGCGCGTTTCACGCAACGCAGCAGTTCCTTGACCTTTTCCTTCTTGACCGACGACGACTTGCCGGAAAAGAGGTTTGTCTTTTTCGTCTTGAAGTCGAACTCGTAAACGAAGCTGACGGTGACCTGACTCTTTGCGGTTGGCGCACACGCTGTGTTCTCTCGGATGGCGCGAGCGAGACCGTCCTCGAAGAACGTCACGTGATCACATCGCTCGGGAGCGGTCTTGCCTGGACCTGGATTCTGGCAACGAATGGTCGTGAAAGCGGACAGAGACACCGGAGGCCCTGCGGCGATGGCAAAAACGGGCGGAGGTAGCGCGGCGGCATCCGGGGCGCCGGCATCCGCAACGGCTGCATCCGCCGACGGAATCGATTCGGGTTTCGGTCTGCGCCAAAGATAAAGCGGTACGGCGACGAGAATCATGCCCGCGACGAGAGCAATGATGATCTGCACGCGTACGGGGCGATCCCCACCGCCACGACCGAGGTACCGATACGGTGACGGTTGGGACGGAGGGCTCGACGATAGCGGAGACCGATTCATCGTCGCCCGTGCAGATAGGGGTTAGTCGAGAAGGGTATGAGCCGGTCGCCCCGGCTCGCCCTTCACGATGGTGGCACTGAGTTCAAGCGATTCCGGCAGCGTTCCCTGAACCTGCGACAGAACTTGCTCAACGACGTGTCGCGATTCCTCGAGCGAATGCCCGACCATGGACACGACGAACTTCAGGGGTCCCGTTCGGCCTGCAACGACCGGCGTGAGACTGAGCATGAGCATTTCCGTCAGGTCGACGACGCGCTGAGCAGCTTTACGAAGTGCGAGCATTTCGAGAATCGTAGGCCGCTCGCTGACTTGACGATTCGGCCCTCGAAGCTCGTAACGCGCAACTTGCAAACTAACTTCCGCCCACTCCGCAAAAAGCCCATCTTCGTCGATGGCTTTCATGAGGTGTTCGCGCACGAGCAAGCCGGTGAGACCGTCGCGTTTGGCGAGGTACTGACGAGCTCGTTTGTGCGACGGCGATTCGGAGGCGAAGCTCACGAGTTTCAAACGACACTCGCCAACTTGGATCTCGCCGCCGTGCATGAAGGTGATCTGGTTTTTCCTCTCGAACCCGTACTCGGAATAACTGCCGTTGGTGCTGCCGAGATCTTCGACGGTCCACGAGCCACCGTTGCAACGCAGGAGGGCATGTTGACCGCTCACGGTGGCTTCGGGCATCACGAGGTCCTGATCGGCGCGACGGCCAAGATTCAAGACGGGTTTGTCGAGGGGCAACAGTTGGCCGACGATCTCTGGAGCGTTTGTCGCGTACGTGAGGAGCAAGGATTGCGCGCCATTGGTAAACGTCGACGTCTGCGCGCGACCAGGGGGCGGTCCCGGTTCGAGGCGTTCACGCGGAAGCTGAATGGGGCTCGTGGTCAACTGTGTCGGATTGAAGAACCGCATGTGACGCGCTTGCGGGCGCATCGTCGGATCTTCGTTCATGCCCTTGAAAATCTGCTTGGTCTCGTCCGGCGACAAACCCGACGGGACATCGAACATGATCTGCTGGCGCATCGGACGGGCACGCGGCTTGTAGCCCGGCTCCGGAACACGACACGTCCACATTTCCCACAACGTCAAAACCATCGCGTACACGTCGTCATCCGAACTCGCACCACCGTTGCGAAGACGTTCGGGCGACATGTAGTTCGGCGTTCCACCATCGGGCGGAGCACCTGGACGACGTGCTGACGTACGCGCACGCTCTTGGGCAAACCCGAAGTCCAGGATCACGGCGCGACCTTCGCTGACCATGACGTTGCCGGGTTTCAGATCTCCATGCACGAGACCTTGCGCGTGGATGGCGGCAAGACCGCTACATACCTCGTACGCAATTTTTCGGAATTCATCCGCGCTGTAGCCGCCTTGCGCCTTCTTCTTTCGAATGTGCGTATGCAAGGTTTGACCGGGGATCTTTTCCATCACGAGGATGGGACCCCAGTTGCTTGGCGCGAGATCGTGCACGCGACAAACGTTTGGATGGCTGACCGAGCGCGCGAGGAGCAGCTCTTGACGAAGTGCTTCGTCATCGCCGGGCATGCGCGACTCTTCGCGTACGACCTTGAGCGCAACCTCTTGCTGGGTCGACCGGTCGAAGGCGAGGAAAACCTCGCCCATGCCACCCTTGCCGAGGCTTTGTCGGATTTCGTAACGATCGTTTACGATCGTGCCGGGAGTGATCGGGGGGGGAGGAGTTCTTGTGGTCACGACGAGGACATGGTCGACCGACTCGTTACCCAGAGGGCCCCGAGTGCAGTGCTGGTTTGGCGCAAGCGTCGTCCACTTTCGAGACGAGCGCAACGAGGTCTTTTCATGATCGGTACCTCCATGGCAAACGATTGCTGATGCCCGAGTAGATTTTGCGTGTGTCCGGGGTACTTCCTCACACATTGATCCCGAACGTCACGACATTGGCACCATTGCAAACACAGAAAATGTAACCAAGCATTCATCGGCGGTGTGAGCCCTTGACGACACGCGCACTCACAGCCTACGGCCAACACGGCGACCCAATTCCATTGGGTCCTCACAAGCTCGAGTAGTGGGTGCGCACGATGACGACACGCTTCTTCGCCCGCACCAGACAACAGGGAAGCCGGTGAAACACCGGCGCGGCCCCCGCCACTGTATCCGGGGACGAAGGCGGAAGATCCACTGCATCGAAGACAGCTCTTGTCCAAAGAGTACGTGTCTCACGAGCGGGAAGGTTCGCCCAAGAATGATCCGGGAGCCAGGAAACCTGCTGCTCGAGTCTCAGTCGCAGGCTTCGGGGCCCGAGCCATGCAACGGACAGACGCTCCCTCATTGTCTTTCCGTCCATCACTCATCCCCAAGCCCGCTCGTCTGATGAGATCACCTTGATCTCACTCAAAACCCCGAGGGCACGGGTGTGACGCCCGAAGCGGAGAGCATCATGAAGCAAACGAAAAACCGATACGTGCGCAGCATCGAACTTGGGTTTGTCTTGGCGACGATCACGAGTTTGACCGCGTTCGGCTGCGGACCCGATGGCAACAACACGTCGAGTTCCAGCAGCGGAGGCGGCGGAAGCGGCGGAAGCAACACGGTCTGTATCGATCCGACCACGTACGCAGATGTTTTGACCATCAAAGATGCAGGCTTTTGCGTCGTTGGATCGTACGAAGCCGATGAGGTGACGGGATCGCTCACCTGGGGACGACACGGCGGTCCTATGTTCGCCGTTCGCCCTCTGCCGATGGGCGGTTCAATCGACTTGACGCGTTTGACGGCTCCCGAGGGGGCCACCACAGGCAAACTCACGATGGGGACAAACGCCGTCGACCTCGGTTTACCCGCGGACAGTTTCTTCGGCGGCCAAGTGATCGATCTGCCGTTCTTCAACTGGACGATGATCAGTTACACCAACAACGACATGCTCATCACGGGCAAGATCATCATGTTCGAAGGCAACAACGTGCTCCTCAACTACCCGATCAACGGTTTTTTCTCGGCCGCTGCGGTAGGTCCGGACGAATCGGTCGGCAGACTTTTTTACTCGGGTTTGTCTCCGATCTTCAAGAACGCGAGCAACACGAATGGGCTTTACGTTGCTGAGCCTTGCGGCGCAGTCGGCAACAAACCGCGTCTCGTGTCCGACGGTGACGCGTCGTGCGCGGATTCGTTCGCGATCGACGCATTCGGAAAATACTCGGGCCCCGTCGCTGCGGACACAGCTGGCAATGTTTTCGCCGTGTTGTCGTCGGAAATGGACCAAGAGGCTCGAGGCTACGCGGCCGATGCGGTCAAGCGTGGATCGGGTCTGGCAACTGGCACGTCGATGTTCAAAGTACCCGGTTTTGGAGGATCGCTCGCGGCAGTCGCTCCGGATGGAACGGGTACTGGCGTGCTCGTTTTCCAACCTCAGGAATTCGACCCTGCTTTCATGCCGCAAGGCAAAGACGTCATCGCGCAACGCTTTACTGTCGACGCAGGCGTGATCACGAACAAGGGTCTCGCGGGTCCGTTCATGGTTCCGACGAAGGCCGGCGAAGTGCTCAACTTCACGGGTGACGACCAAGGTCGCATTTGGGTGGCGGTCAAGCGAGGCGCGGGCTCCGCGATGCTCGTCGTCGCTCGCAAAAATTAGACCCCTCAGGTGATCGGGCTCGCTCCGGGTGGCAAAAGTCCCTCGCTCCTCTGCCCGGAAAAACCTCACGCGGGACCCCAATCGCCGTCGATCCACGAAATCTCTGTTCAGGTTAATTGACACCCGCGCACTCGATCGGCAGACTTTTTGCCGAGCTTCGAGAATACCTTGATGGGGTCGATGCTCAACGTGCGTTCCGAATTCGATCGGTCAGGTTTCCGATATGCCCGAGATGGCCGAAAATCAGTCTGAAACGAGCGACGATCCGAAGGGTGGGGCGAATCAGCCCGATCCTTTGATCGGCAAGACTGTCGATAATCGATTCAGGATCATCGGCGTCATCGCTCGTGGCGGCATGGGGAAGGTTTATCGCGCCGAACAGGCGCCGCTCGGCCGTATTTGCGCGCTCAAAGTTTTGAGCCCCAAATATGAAGGCAACCAGGATCCCGAGTTCCACAAGCGGTTCTTCCTCGAAGCTTCCATCGCCGCCAAACTCACTCACCCGAACACCGTCACGGTCTTCGACTACGGGCAAAGCGACGAGATTTATTACATCGCGATGGAGTTTGTCGACGGCAAGACACTCCACAAAGCGCTGCGTCAGGAAGGCCCTTTCAACGAAGCGCGCACGTGTCACATCTCGAGGCAGATCTGCCGTTCGTTGCGCGAAGCGCATGGAATCGGCGTCGTGCATCGCGATCTCAAGCCAGGCAACGTGCTTTTGACGCAACACGGCGACGAAGCCGACAACGTCAAAGTGCTCGATTTCGGACTCGTGAAAGACGTGTCCGCAGATGCCGAAGAACTCACGCAACAAGGCTTGTTCATGGGTTCGCCCAAGTACATGGCCCCCGAGCAAATCGTTGGTGCTGACGTTTCAGCCCGCACCGATATCTACTCGCTTGGCGTGATGCTCTACGAGATGCTCAGTGGCAAAGTTCCGTTCGACAAGGGCCCTGGCGTCGGAACGCTCATGTCCCACGTGAACGATCCGCCTCCGCCCATGGAGCGGTACAATCCAAACCTTTCCATCTCGGAAGAGATGGCCGCGACTGTCTACAAGTGCCTCGAGAAAGACCCGCAAAATCGCTTTGCGAGCATGGATGAATTGCTCGGTGCATTGAAGCGTTGTGGCGGTGCCACGGACGAGCTGGGCATGACCGGAGCGTACGTCTCCGGTGCGTATCCATCGCGACGACCGTCGAGCGGGGATGGCTCGGATTCGTTGGCGCCTGGCCGACGTCCTTCAGGCATTCCTTCAGCATACGACAGCGGTCCATCGCCATCGTTGTCGATGTCTGGCTCGCGCCCCGCGGCACTTGGGTTTAGCGGTCCAAACACCATCATTGATCCACTCGCCGGCTCTCAAGCCGTGGCCGTTGCGCCTCCACCAGCGGACAAACGGCGCTTCGTGGCGATCGTGGGTGTGCTCGTTCTAGGGTTTGCCGGCGTCATTTTCACGCTCAATCAGTCACGTGGTACGACGGGGGAAAACCCCACGCCCACGCCACCACCGACGACAACTCCTTCCGCGACCATAGCAACGACGGCTCCATCGAATGCGCCAAGTCAGCTCATGGATCGCGTCGTGCACATCGAGACGGATCCTTCGGGCGCGTCGGTCGCGGTCAAAGACGGCAAGGATCTTTGCGACAACACGCCGTGTGACATTCCGTTCCATGGTGCGGAAGCAGCCGCGGACAAGATCCACAAGCTCACGGTGTCGAAGAAGGGTTACAAGTCGAAAGACATCAAGGTCTCGCCCGTCGACGACAAGGTCAAGGTCACCCTCGACGCGGTAACGCGCGTGGTGCCAGGCAATCCGAACAAGACGACGACCCCCGGCTGGGCTCCTGATCCCTACAAATAGTCGCCCGCCGCGAATCCATCGGGTTACATGGCTGATTGAACCTTTGGGGTTTCGGATTGCCTTCGGCGCCCTTCACCCAAAGCACCAATTGGCGAGCGGCCTTGATGCACGCTCGTGTACAGTGCGGTTTGCCCGAGGAACACGCCATGTCGTCGCATTCATCCGCGCGTCGCGACGCGCTCGCTTCCCTCACCTGTTTTCGCCGTTCGATTGCTCGTTCGCTCACCGCGCTCGCGCTCGTGGGTGCCGCGATCACTGCGTCGCAACCCGCTTTTGCCGATGCCCGTACCGAAGCACGACGGCACTTCAAAAACGGCATGGAACTCCTCAACAAAGGCAAGTTCCTCGATGGCGCCAAAGAGCTCGAACTCGCGAACGAAATTCTTCCGCACCCAAACGTTCAGTTCAACGTCGCGCGTGCATACGCAGAGGCGGGGCTGATCGAACGAGCGATTGAAGAATACAAAAAATACCTTGCGGGTGATCCGGCCGATCGCGGTGGAGCTGCACGCATCATCAAGCTGCTCGAAGAAAAACTCGCGCTCCAACGCATCGAACAAGCGAAAACGAATGGCGACGAAAAACCCACCGACGAAAAACCCACCGATGGAAAACCCACCGATGGAAAACCTTCGGACGACAAAGTAGGCGGCGGAGAAGTCACCAGCATCGTCGGTGCGTCAAAGGATGAAGACGTTTATCGCGAGACAGTCATCACGGCTTCTCGAGGTGCGCAGAGCCCACTCGATTCACCAAACTCGACGACGATCATCACGCGACAAGACATCCGTTTGTCCGGTATCACGCGTATCCCGGAACTCTTGCGACGCGTACCGGGGATGGACGTCATGCAAATGACGGGTGGTGACAGCAACGTATCGATGCGCGGCTTCAACAGCCGTTTGTCGAACAAGCTTCTGGTGCTGATCAACGGCCAACGCCCTGCTTACAACGACATTCTCGGTTCAACCTTCTGGGAAACTCTCAGCATCGACGTTGATCAGATTGAACGCATCGAGGTCGTGCGTGGTCCAGGTTCGGCACTCTATGGAGCCAACGCCTTCGCAGCTGTCGTCAACATCATCACGATTGCTCCGGGTGAAGGTCGCACGGGTTTTCGTGTCGGCGCTGGGAACAATGCCGAGGGGTATGGATCCGCGTGGGCAACGGGACGAGATGGTGATTTTGGATATCGCGCATCTGTCGGTTACACACGTCGTCCACGCTGGACACGTGAAGTTCAGGAGGGTCGTCAAGACATCGTCACGTTCGACGAGAACCAGAACCTTGGTGGGGAAAATCTTCGCGTCGACGTGCGTTTGGCACAACGTCTCAAGGGCAATCGCGAACTACAGGTTGGCGGTGGGTTTGCCCGATCCGACCTTGACGTGTACGGCCTCGGTCCTTTCAACGACTACCGCGCGAAGTTCGACACGTCGGATGTCACGGCGATGTTCCGCGGGGAGAATTTCAGCGCGCGCGTCTACTACGCACGGTTCAGCGCGACGACGGGAGCGAACCACGTGTACCAAGGCCACACGCTTTTCCCCAGCACAGCGAATCAGAACAGCGTCGATGCCGAGCTTCAATTCTTCAAGGACTTCACGTGGCCCAAAGGGGTCGACCACAGCGTTCGCGCCGGTGCTGCCTACAAACTCAAGGTGATCGATTGGACGTATCTGTCACGTGACACGCCTATCGAAAACTGGGCTTCCGCGTTTGTCCAGGATGCGATCCACTTCGGCAAACACGTCCAGGTCGTCGTCTCCGGACGTGCCGACTACGTGCCGTATTTGAACAACGTCGTCGCCTCGCCTCGTGGGTCACTCATCGTCAAGCCTACGGAGACTCAATCGATTCGTTTGAGTGGCTCTACCGCGTTCCGAAACACGACGTTTCTCGAGTCGTACCTCAACCTGCCGA